>JANLHQ010000030.1 GCA_024654415.1 Candidatus Azambacteria bacterium
CATTGTGCTTTTGATAAGGTGGATTGCCGGCCAAACGAAAGGCACGCATGGCGGTCACGATAAAACCCCGCTCGATATCCTGAAAGAACGCTACGCAAAAGGAGAGATTAACAAAGAAGAGTTTGAGGTGAAGAAAAAAGATCTAGTATAGGTGTCCGCGAAGGCAAAGTTAAAACAAAAACACCGCTTTACGCGGTGTTTTTGTTTTAACTAAGAAAAAATATCGTTATTGAATTAACCTTTTAAAATTTTCACAAACTCCCCAACGGTTAATTCTGATTGAGTGATGATTGATTTTAGAGTTTTTAGAGCTAAATCTTTTTTTGAATGCATCGGAATTATTATGTGCAGATGCTTTTTTGTGCGGTGTCTTATATTGATGTGGCTACCCGTTTGATGATGAATATAAAAACCAACTCCTAGCAGAGCGGTTAAAGCTTTTTTAGCAGTAATGCGCGGCAATTTTGGCATTAAACCTTGACGCTTAACCTTATTTGAGCCACCTCTCTTTCAAAAGGGATGGCTTCCCTGGCCTTTTTAAGGCCTTCAATATAACAACGGATTGCATCTTCAGCCATTGTTCGCGCCTCTTTTAAATCTTTACCTTCGGTAGTAAGACCCGGTAAAGCTGGCACGGTAACAGTGTAGCTCTTGTCTTCATTGAGCTCAAAAATAGAAGTATATTGATAGATGTTTTGTTTGATTTTCTTCATAAGTTTATAATATCCCTCTTTTTTTGCATTGACAAGAGAGTATGCTTTAGGATGATAGTTATTATTTGGTTAGTTTATCTGGTCTGTGGTTCGGGCAGGTTTTGTCGGAACATCTTTCAGGGATGGTTTTAGTCCCTTCCTTCATTAGAGCTCCGCAGAGCTTCCACACTTCGCCAGTGGGGCGGGTCTTCATAGCAAATTTGCATGTAGAGTAGTTAGAGCGAGAGAAATCCCCGCTCGACATCCTCAAGGAGCTCTATGCGAAAGGAGAGATTAACAAAGAAGAGTTTGAGGAGAAGAAAAAGATCTCGCGTAGCTGCATTAAAAATGAAAAAACAGGCATCGTTTGATGCCTGTTTGGTTTTTATCCCCTCCTTTTGCTTGTTGATTTTTACATCGCTGTCAGATGTTTAAACAGAGCGAGCCAGTTCTTTGCGCGAACAGCTTGTTTTTTCTCTTTATATATTTCTTCAAAGCTCATTTTTTCAGCGAGGTCATCCGGCCTGAAATCATTGACCCAACTCACCGCATTGGAGAGAAGCGTCTTCGCGCCCTCGACCATAAATGGGGTTGGGTTGTTCTCGCCCTTGAGGTTGAAGTCGTCGAAACATGCAGATGCCGGATGGGAATGGTGATCGCTATCTGTGAAGACCGCAACATATTTTGCTCCATTCTTCGCGGCGAGTAGGGCGAGGAAGATGCCGACTGGCATCTCTTGCTCTAAAAATGCCCTCCCTTTTGGTCCTTGATTTTCTTCGCTGGCCGGCATAAGGAGATCCGCGAGCACGACTTCAAAGTCATGATTCTTCCGTAAGATATCTCTTCCCTCATCATATGTCCCTACTACGGTTACATTATGGTCCTTGAGTTGAGCTATTGCAGCCGCACGATGTGTAGCATTGTCGTCTATCACTAGGATCTTCATTGCTTTTCTCCTAAAACCAGCCTGCCAATCTCTTGGTTCAGGGCTTACAGTTTTCTTATTTCTCAAAGACATCGATTATCCTGCAGTCTAACGATGGATGGCGCGCCACCATACAACGGTGGCATATCGTGCTCGAGTTACAGGTTTTGCACTTGAAGCGACCTGCCGTAAAAGGCAAGTGACACATACTGCAAACATCATTTTCTACCGTTTCTTCCCTCATGTGCTTCCTCCTATTCGTTTTAAGCCCGTCGGCTATAAATTTTTAAAGGACATTCCCTAACCTCACTCTAACAATGCCAGGATAGCACAGAATTATTATATTGTCAACATATGTCGACTGTAGTCGTTGCATATTTGACAAAAATAGATTAAATAAACGATAATAATAGTATAAATGACGACCAAAATTATCGACAATATATAAATTATGGAAAATATCGAGGGAAAAATTGAGAGTTTAGGACTTTCTGAAAAGGAAGCGATGGTCTATATTGCCCTGCTCAAGGCAAAAGAGGCGACGGTTATTCAGCTAGCAAGAGTAACAGGAATCAAAAGAACGAGTATTTATCACTGCTTGGAGAGCTTGATCGAAAAAGGATTAATAATGAAGATCATGAAGGAGGATAAGGCATTTTACCTTGCTGAAGATCCGAAGGTGAGCTTGGATGGTCTATTGCGACAGAAAAAAACCATTATTGATGCCATTGTGCCGGAATTGAAGAATATGTTTGGCACAGGCGCGTTTCAACCAGAGATCAAGATTTATCACAATATGAACGGGATGAGAAAAATGATATCTGACAGCTTGAGCACCAAGGAAAAGGTTTATAGGTATTATATTTCTGATCTTCATGTCGAGGATCTGGTCGGGGAGGATTTTATGGATGATTTTGTGAGACAAAGAATAAAGCTCGGCGTAAAAGTTTTTTCTTTGAGAACTTTTAGCTATCGACCGGCCAGAGAGAAAGATGTTATTCATTCAAAGGAATTCCGAGAAGTGAGATTTTTTCCGGAAAATGTAGTAATAAAACCATACATCAGTATTTATGATGACAAAGTGATGGTTGTTTCTTCCAAAGAAGAAAAATTCGGATTTGTTATTCAGTCAAAATCATTTGCCGATGCGCAAAAAGCCATTTTTGATATGGTGTGGAATAGTGCAGCCATATAAATAGCCCCAAGGTAGCATTCTATCGACCGTATCTAGGCATCGTGCCGGTAACAAAAACGCCCCGTGGCATCGAGAACCTTCACTTAAGTCCCACGTCATGGGAACATGTGGCGCTTTTGCTTTTGCGCAAGCACCTTGTTTAATACGATAGACCGTCCTGGAGTATGATTGGGGCTTCCGTTTGGCATCGGGCCGCTGTATCTTGTCGGCCATCCGCTCAAAACGCTCAACATTCTCATGTTGTTTATCATGGCGGTCCTTTGGATGCGCAAGATGAAGCGCGACGAGAAACAGGGAAATACCGCCGCAGAGCTTTCTTCTTGATGGAAAGGCTGGTAAGGTTGATATCTAAAAACACCACCGTGTTTGACGCGGTGGTGTTTTATGTGGGTATTTATATGGTTTCGTTTATATCAACTTTTCTGCCGATGGGCGACGTGTCTTTATAATGACGTATATGCCGAGTATAAATAAAATTGTCGAGGTGGTCGCCGATGCCATGCAGTAAATGCATATTGCTTTAATAACAAATAACTGAAGATATACGAAATACGCAGAGGCGATAAATCCGGCTGGTGTAAGATACGCCACACAACGCATAAACAATTCTTTTTTACGGAGTATATAGGTGAAAGATAAAAGGAGAATCATTCCGTAATATAATGCACCAAACAGGGCAATAGGAATGCCCGCAACCTCGCTTTGTGCGCTAGTAAGCACGGTTTCGCATCCATGAATCGTGCAAGGAGGTATGCCTCCTTGGTAGTGTTTAGCGGTAAGATACGCTGCATCAAGTAAGCCAATCGCGCTCACCACACAAAACAGTATCGCAGCAATTTTTAGATGTTTGGGCATGAAGCGTTTTTTTACTACCTCTTACTCGCTACATTCTACTTTCTACCTTCAGATTTGGAGCGGGTGAGGAGAATCGAACTCCTGGCACCAGTTTGGAAAACTGGGGTATTGCCACTATACGACACCCGCGGCACCACTTTGTTATACCTGATTTACAAATAAATTTCCAGAGGCGATAAGCGTAGGAAATATCTGTAGTATATTGTGGTCTGTGTGGATAGCGTCTGTATATCGCATTAGCGAAAAATATTTTATACTATAGGAGTACTTATTATTAAAAAAGAAATAGGGTATGGCACCAACGACAAAAACAGTGTTTGCAGTCATTCTTTTAGCAGTCGGCGCGATCGCGGGAGGAGCAATCGGGTTTTCATACGGGAAGATCCAGGGGGAAGACATGGGGAGAGCGGCGGGATACACGGAAGGAAGGAGCGTCGGCATTGCGGAAGAGAAGGCGCGAGTGAGCGCGGAAGCCAATGCGGCAATACAAGCAGCTGAGGCTGAAGCGGCACAGGCGGCAAACCCGTTCACGGATGGCGCGGCAAACCCATTTTCAGAAACAGCAAATCCGTTTGACGCGGTGAAGATTAACCCATTTGCACAATAATCATGGCACGGAAATTTATTGCTTTTGCGGTCGGCGGCATGTTTGCCTTGAGCTTGTCGCTTGTTGCGATAGCGGCAACGACAGATACCACCTCAACCACGACAGATGATGTCATCGGTATTTCATTTCCTATTGCAGAGCTCGGGAATTGCGCCGATCAGAATGCGTGTCGCACCTATTGCGACGATCTTAATAACAAAGATGCATGCGTGGCGTTTGCGCGCACACACAGGTTGATTTCGCGCGATGACGAACAGCGCGTGAAAAACCTTCCGAAAGTAGGTCCCGGCGGATGTACATCGGGAGACGAGTGCAGGGTATATTGCGACGATCCTGCGAACGAAGCGGAATGCGCAAGCTTTGCGACTAAACACGACATCACCGTGAAGAAAGGAGAAGAGGTGCGCGAACGCGCGCGGCTTATCCGCGAACTTGGCGGGCCCGGCCAATGCCAATCGGCAGGCGAATGCCGCGCATTTTGCGAGAATCCCGCACATCAAGGGGAATGTCTTGCGTTCGCAGAAAAACATAATCTTATCGGGAAAGAAAAAATACGCGCCGCAAAGAAAGTGATGGAAGAGGGCGGTCCCGGCGGCTGTACAACAGAAAAGGAATGCCGCGCGTATTGTGAAAATCAAGACAATATGACGGAGTGTGTGAAGTTCGGCGAGGAGCAAGGACTTATTTCTCCCGAAGAGGCGGCGCGTATCAAAAAAATGCCGCTCATCGGCCCCGGTGGGTGCAAGGGTGAGCAGTGCAAAATATATTGTGACAACCCCGATAATTTCGAAACGTGTATCGCATTCGCGGAGGAGAACGGTCTGATGCACAAAGATGAAATCGAGCGCGCTCGGATGCTTGGCAACAAGCCTGGTCCTGGGGGGTGCCGCGGAGAACAATGCAAAGTTTTTTGCGATAAACCGGAGAATAGAGACACGTGTTTTCAATTTGCGGTGGAGAATGATCTCATTCCGCAAGAAGAAGTAGAGCGGGTGAAAAAATTCAAAGAAATCGAACAGCGCGGCGGCCCGGGCGGGTGCAAGGGCGAAGCATGCCGTGCATACTGCGAGACCCCAGAACATCAAGATGAGTGTTTTTCGTTTGCAAAAGAGAATAAGCTTATCCCTGAAGGAGAGATACAAATGATGGAACAAGGGCGTGGTCTTGTTAAAAAAGTGATGGAAGTTGGCGGCCCCGGCGGATGCGCATCGGAAAAGGAGTGTAAGACATATTGTAGTGATCCTTCTCACGTGGAAGAATGTCTTGCATTTGCGGTAGAACAAGGCGGGATGCACAGAGAAGATGCAGAGGGCAAGTTGCGCGAATTTATCCATCGTGCGGGTGAAGCGGTCAGACCGATGATTGGTATGCCGTCTCAAGAAGGTATGGGAGGATTTGCTCCTGATATGCGGCGCGAGGAGTATTTTAAGAAAATGGAAGAAAAGAGATTTGAAAAATTCGAGCAGTTCCGAGAACTCGAAGGGCAGTTCCGCAAGCCGGAGATGATGATGCAGGGCACGTTTTCTGGCGGTCCCGGCGGGTGCCAAGGACCGGAAGCGTGCATCAAGTATTGTTCTGATCCGAAAAATCGCGACGAGTGCGCAAAGTTCAACCCGAGTGTTGGTGGTTTGCCCCCGGGAGAATTATTCCGGCAAGGTGAGCCCGGCGCGGCGGCGGGATATGAAGGAAAGCTCGAAGATATGCGTCAGTGCGGTCCGCGACCGGCAATGCCGACGCCCGCAGGGTGCAAAGGGCCTATCTGTAACAATGGGCGATGGGATTTTGAATGCGAGGACTTCGGCTCTGTGCCGACGCGCACCACCCCTTTGTTCAGGACGCAGGAAGGACCAACAACAGGAGAAACAAGCGAAGGGGGCGAAGCGTGTACGAAGGAGTACAAACCGGTGTGCGGTGCAAACAATCGCACTTATCCGAATGCATGCTATGCAAAGCGCGATGGCGCCACGATCGCGCGGGAGGGGGCGTGCCAAACAGAGCGGTTTGAAGGAGTGAAGCCGGAAGGGGTAGATATTGCTCCCGAAAAACAGATGATGCCGTATATTCCGAACTATCCTTCCGCATATCCGCAGTTATTGACGCCCGAAGCGATAGAGCGGTTTAAGGCGCTTTCGCCGGAAATGCAGCAGATGTATGCTCCGCAACTCCAGCAAACACCTGTTGAGCAGATACAGCCGCAAAGCAGAGGTGTCTTCGATGTCCTTTCCGCAAGTATTTTTGGTGGGTTTCACGCCATGTTTCAAGTGAGATAAGAGGTGAAGAGCTGAAATATAAAAACGCCGCGAGAGCGGCGTTTTTATATTGAGAAATTAGATGTTTTGTATTTTTCTCCAGCGGCGTGCCGCGTGTGAGCGAGCTGTTTCTTTTTCAATTTGTGTGAGAATGTCTGCAAAACTGACATCGTCTTTGTGAATAAGCCCCTTCTTGATCTCCTCCGCCCTTTTTTTTGCTTCCTCCGCTCTTTCTAGGTTAATCTCTTTTGCAATCTCCGCGGTATCAGCGAGGATTACGATCTTATTTCTTAATACCTCGATAAATCCCTTTGAAACAGCAATAATTTCTTTTTCTCCAGATGAAGTTTTTAATTCGATTGTTCCAGGTCTTAAGATTGAGACTAATGGAATATGATGAGGGAACACGGTAATTTCTCCTGCCTTCGTAGGGATGGTTGCCTGCAAAACATCTTCCTGGAGCACGATGCGCTCAGGAGTTACTATTTCAAATCGTATTGTTTTGCTGCTCATAAATATTTTTTTGCCTATTTTTTAGATACAACATCTTCAATGCCGCCTTTCATATAGAAGTCGCCTTCGCTCTTATCGTCGTGCTTCCCCTCCAAGATCTCTTTAAACCCAGTGATAGTGTCTTTTAGTTTTACATACTTACCAGGAGACCCAGTAAATGTTTCAGCAACGAAGAATGGTTGTGATAAAAATCTCTGAATTTTTCTTGCGCGCGCCACGGTGAGTTTATCGCTATCCGATAATTCTTCCATGCCTAAAATTGCGATAATATCTTGCAGATCTTTATATCTTTGTAATACTTTTTGAACACCACGCGCAACCTGATAATGCTCGTCGCTTACGATCTTTGGATCAAGGATAATGGAAGAAGAATCCAGCGGGTCTACAGCTGGGTAAATACCTAGCTCAGATAGGCCACGGGAAAGCACTACGGTTGAATCAAGATGCGCAAACGTAGTCGCTGGAGCGGGATCGGTAAGGTCGTCGGCGGGGACATATACCGCTTGAATCGAAGTGATCGATCCTTTGTTCGTTGATGTAATTCGCTCTTGCAACTCACCCATTTCAGTGGCGAGCGTCGGCTGATATCCTACTGCCGAAGGCATACGCCCAAGCAGGGTAGAAACCTCTGAGCCTGCTTGTGTGAAGCGGAAAATATTATCAACGAAAAAAAGCACGTCCTGGTTTTTTTCGTCACGGAAATATTCAGCCATAGAAAGCGCGGTCAGCGCGACGCGTGCACGGGCACCTGGCGGTTCGTTCATCTGCCCAAAGACCATGGCGAGCTTATCGAGTACTTTTGCATCCTTCATTTCATGATAGAGATCGTTCCCTTCTCTTGTTCGCTCTCCTACGCCGGCAAAAACCGAAACCCCACCGTGCGCTTTTGCAATATTATTGATCAGCTCTTGGATGATCACGGTTTTTCCTACGCCCGCTCCTCCGAATAGACCGACTTTTCCGCCTTTCAGGATGGGGCAGATAAGGTCGATAACTTTAATACCTGTTTCCAATATTTCTGTTTCTGTTGATTGGTCGGTAAAGAGGGGTGCCGCTCTGTGAATGGGATATCGCGTTTCTGTCTTTGGATCTGGTAGCCCGTCGATCGGATTTCCTAACACATCAAAAATACGTCCTAATGTTTTTTCGCCGACTGGCGCGCTAATAAGATTTCCTGTATTGATCACTGTATCACCTCGTTTGAGCCCGTCTGTTGAGGTCATCGCGATAGTTCGTACCACCTGTGAACCTATGTGTTGCTGGGCTTCCAGAACTATTTTCTTACCCTTGTAGTCAATTTCAAGCGCCGTAAAAATCGCCGGCAACTCACCCTCGAATGTCACATCGACCACTGCCCCAATTATTTGTTTTACTGTACCCGATTTCTTTTCCATACTATTTGTAATAAGAATATATGAATTATTTAGTAAGTGCTTCTGCTCCCGCTGAAATTTCTGCAATTTCCGCTGTAATCGTTGCCTGACGCGCTTTGTTATAAAATAAGGTTAACTCTTGGACCATATCAGAAGCTGCTTCATTGGCTTTATGCATCGCGGCCATGCGGGCACTGTGCTCAGATGCGTTTGATTCAAGGAGTGCCTGGTATAGCTGGATTTCTATTAGCCTCGGAATCATTTCATTTAAAACTTCTTCCGGGCTTGGTTCAAAGACGTATTCATATTTGAATTTGCCGGATCGTAAATGCTCGTTTTCTCTTTTGTCTATAAAATCCTTTCCTACCCCAACGCGCGTATCCTCTCCCATAACGCCAAGATGAGTATTTTCTTCCAGCGTAGTATCAATGGGGAGGAGCTGTTTCACGCGGGGGACCTGGGTTGACGCGCTTACAAAGTCGGTATAGGCAACCATGATCTTGTCGTATGTGTGTGCCAAGAATTCGCTGATAGCCATTTCAGCAACAGGGACAACTTCTTTAAATTCTGGCAGGAGATCTGGCTTTGGGAAGTCTGCCGCGATGTTATAGCCAAAATTACGGTAGATGCTCGCCCCCTTTTTCCCCATAAGAATAAAGTCGGTATCAATCTCTTTTCCATCAACTCCTTTGTGTTTGGCAATTGACCCTCGAACTTTCTGTATGAGTGTGGTATTAAATCCTCCGCACAAGCCACGGTTGGATGCAATAAGTATAATGGCTATTTTCTTGACTGTTTTTGGTTTTGCCAAAAGAGGGTGTGGTGTCAGCGTGCCATTTAAAGAGTGTGCTAAATTGAGAATAGTTTCCCAACTTAAATTAGCATATGTTCGCGTGCGCAAAACAGCTTCAACTGCCTTACGCATTTTTGCCGCAGCCACCATTTCCATCGCTCTCGTAACTTTTTGGGTGTTGCTGACGGATCGTATCCTTGATTTTATTTCTTTTGTTTTTGCCATACGCGCATGGGGGACTCTAAGACCGTTCTTTATTTACAAAAGTGGCTATTGCAGTGTTGATTTATAATCAGAAAGAAGTGCTTTCATTTTATTTTCAAGCTCCTCGTTAAATTCGCTTGTAACAATGTGGCGTAGCGTTTCTTTGCCTGCCGTTTCTGCGTATTGATGCAATCCTTTTTCAAATTGTATGACATCTTCAACTGCAACATCATCGACAAATCCATTAATGACCGCGTAAAAAATCAAAATTTGGTTGGCTACCGAGAGTGGTGAATATTGATCTTGTTTTAAGATCTCGCTTAATCTCTTCCCCCGCTCCAATTTTGCTTTGGTTTCTGCATCGAGGTCTGACCCAAATTGGGCAAATGCGGCAAGCTCGCGGTATTGTGCGGCCTCTAACCTCATTTTTCCAGCAACCTTTTTCATTGCTTTAACCTGTGCCGAGCTTCCTACGCGGGACACGGAAAGACCCGCATTTATCGCCGGTCGATTTCCTTTGTAAAATGAATCCGGTTCCAGATAAATCTGTCCATCGGTAATGGAAATAACATTGGTAGGAATATATGCCGAAACATCGCCTGCCTGCGTTTCAATAATCGGCAGTGCAGTAATAGAGCCACCACCATGTTCTTTATTTAATCGGCATGCGCGTTCAAGTAGGCGAGAGTGAAGATAAAAGACATCTCCCGGGTACGCTTCGCGTCCGGGCGGTCTTCGTAGCAAGAGTGATATTTCGCGATATGCAACAGCATGTTTTGATAGGTCGTCGTATATGATCAAAACGTCTTCACCCTTATCTAAGAAGTATTCGGCTAAAGCAGTGCCTGCATAAGGGGCTATATATAGTAATGAAGCAGGATCTGATGCACTTGCCAAAACAATCGTTGTGTAGTCCATCGCCCCATGTTTTTTTAAACGAGCAACGATGCTCGCTATCTTTGATTCTTTTTGACCGATAGCGACATATACGCACTTCATGTTTTGCCCTTTTTGATTGATGATTGTATCAATGGCGATGGCGGTTTTTCCGATCTGTCTGTCGCCGATGATTAATTCTCGCTGTCCTCGCCCGATAGGAATCATAGCATCGATCGCTTTAATACCCGTTTGTACCGGTTGATTTACTGATTGTCGCGCGATGACGCCTGGGGCGATCTTCTCGATCGGATAAAACGTACGTGCTTCAATCGTACCTTTGCCATCAAGCGCTTCGCCCAAAGGATCAATGACCCGCCCGATCATTGCTTCACCAACAGGAACTTCCAAGATCCTTCCTGATGCGGTCGCTTCGTCTCCTTCCTTGATCTCGAAATAATCGCCCAAAATAATGGCGCCCACGCTGTCTTCTTCGAGGTTCAGCACGACACCACGCACCGATCCTTTTTTATTTTTAAATTCGATCATTTCCGACATTGCGACATTCGAAAGGCCGGACAGCTTCACGATTCCGTCGCCGACGGAAATGACCTTCCCCATGTTTTTTGCCGGGGAGCTCGTTTCATGAGCGGCAATGCTTTTTTTGATTTGTTCAATAATGAAATCTTTAGTGGTCGCCATACTATTGTTTAATTGCACTGATTAAATCGCTGATCTTTGTTTTTACGCTGTAGTCGAGTACCGTGTCTTCGTATCTGATCACCATTCCCCCTAAAACATCGCCGTCGATCTTTTCTTGTATTTCCACCGCGCGTGCTCCCGACTGCTTCAGTAAAAACGCTTCCAGCGAGTCGCGAGTGTCGTTGCCCAGTTTTTTTGCAGTAGTGATCTCTGACGTAATAATCTTGTGTTCTTTGTTCCACAGCGCTGAAAACGCCGCGATGACCTTATCTGCCTTTGCGGTGTCGTTGTTTTTGGCAAGCAACGCGACAAAAGCATCTATGATAGGGGCGATTTCCGCTCCTTGCTTGTTGTGAAGCGCTTGGAGCAGTCCCGTTGCGTAGAGTTTCGGAGTGATCCTCATATTCTTATTTATGACGTATCATGTCAGCAATCATTGCCTTGTCCTTTTCGCTGTCCATCTTCTCTCCCGTGATCTTTTCGAGCGCGAGCGCAATCACATCAGCGATCTCGGCTTTTACTTCTTTGAGTGTTTGCGTTTTTTCCGCCACTATTTTTTCTCGTTCTTTTGCGATGATCGCGGCAATTTCGTCTTTTGCCTGCTTTACCTTCTCTTCTTTTCCCTGTTCCGCTAATTCATGCGCCTTGGTGATGATGGTGTTTGCCTCTTTTTTCGCGTCAATGATGATCGCGCTTTTTTCCGCATCCGCCGCTCGCAGCTGCGCCTCCGCTTTCTCCGCCATTGTTATGCCGCTTGCGATCTTTCGCTTCCGGTCCTCGAGGAATGTAAAGATCGGCTTATAGCCAACCTTGTACAAAACAAAAAACAGTATCGCGAAATTCACGAGCTGCGCGAGCAGTATCTTGTAATCTATGCCAAATGCCTGCAGAAGTTCCATAAATGCAAAAACTTTTTTTAGCCGAACAAAATGATTAATGCGATAACCAAGGCGTAAATACCGGTCGATTCGGTGATCGCCATCGTTACGAACATGACCGGGGTGATCTTGCTGCTTGCTTCAGGGTTTCGCCCGATCGCTTCCATTGCCTTTGAGGCGATGATGCCTTCCCCGAGCGCAGGACCAATTGCGCCCAACCCGATCGCCAAACCCGCCGCTATCGCCTTCAATGCTTCTGTCTCCATATTTTTTCTGTTACTTATTAATTATTTAACTACTATTACTACATTGATGCCTGCTCCACAAGTTCATCCGCTTCTATTTCCGAAGCCAATGTTATGAATACTAGGGTCAATGTAGAAAATACGAATGCTTGCACGATTGCCGTCATCACTCCTAAAAACATGAACGGAAGAGGAGCAATGAAAGGAACAAGGAAAAGAATCACTGCGCCAAGCACCTCTCCGGCAAATATATTGCCAAAAAGACGGAAGGATAGCGAAAGCACCTTTGCCAACTCGCCGACGATATTCATAAGTCCGAGAAAGAATTTCAGTGGACTTTGGAAATTCAGGAATTTTCCCAAGTATCCGAACGGGCCGTGCATCATGACCGCCACTATTTGAACGACGAAAACAGAGATCAGCGTTAAAACAAGCACCATGCTGTAGTCTGCAAGCGCAGCCCTGAAAAGCGGGGTGCCCGCCCCTCCTTCATTATATAAGGTTACCGCTGATTGCCCCGGAACATAGGTGAATACATTGGCGGCAAGGATGAAAAGAAACAGTGTGGCGAACAAAGGAAAAACCTTTTTTGCCTTTTCTTCCGTTCCAATGACCGATCTGACGAACGAAAAACCCTCTTCTACCAGTATTTCCGCGCAGTTTTGAAGCGTGCCCGGAATCGTTTTTAGAGAAAAACGCACGAGAAACGCAATACTTATCAAGAACGCGCTGATAAACAGCGACCATAGCAAAGAATTGGTCATAGGAAAGGATCCTATATAAAACAATACATCTGGAGCAATGGAGATCTCTAATTCCATAAATGGTTATTTTCGGTCGTTTTCAGTGATTTTATGCGTTACTTGCTCTTCATCCAGCTTTTTAAGCAGGGTTCGTATCTTGAAAAACTGGAGAACGCCTGTTGCGACGAAAGCGATACCGACGCCAACGAATAGTAATGTCTTTCCACCGCCCAGATATTTACTGAGAAAGTATCCTGCGCCGCCAAAAACGATCAGCGGCCCTATGATAGAAGCGGTGGAGTATGCCGTGATTGATATCGCAAGTTTTCTCATGTCGTTTGGAGGGGTCATCGAGCTTGTCGTCAACGAAATTAAGCAATTATTTGCCTTTTTTATTCATTAAGACGCAAACATAGTACACTAGGATCACAAAAGATGCAAGACACCCGATTTTTTTAAAAAGCGGTCCATGGCATGTTTTCCCACTAAAAACAAAAGAAGCCCTTCACAGAGCTTCTTTTTCAAAAACTATTGTGCGTTATTGATGATATTTTGAATAATACGGTCAATCTCTTGTGGCGCATCGCCAAGATCGGCCTCCGGGAAAAATTGCGGCAAGATGATCGGGCGCATACCGGAAATAAAGGTCTGCCCGTCTTTCACATACACATTTATTTTGCAGGGCATGCAAAGGCCGATCTTTATGTCGGCGTTCAGAAATGCATTGGCGTACGCGGCACTGCAAAACTCAATGATCTTAAACGGCTCCCTTTGAAATCCTTTTTCACCTAATGTTTTTTGCACATCGTGGACATGCAAGACCCGCATGTTCGCTCCCGCGACCTCGTCTTGTACGCGCTGGACCGCTTCATCAAAAGTTCTGTCGGTTGGCGTGGTATAGTCAAATTCCATAGTTTTTATTAAAAAGTTAAGTTGGTCCTGTACGTTCGCGCTGGCGCGCTTTAGTTTGTTCTGAAAAACCCCCTTCGACAAGCTCAGGGCATTCGCCTTCTTTTCGCGATTTAATTGTTTTATTCAAATGAAGCTGGTCGAAGACCATGAGCGAAGGTCTGAGTTTATCGAAGACTGGAGTCGAATGGTCGGGGTGCTGGGAATTCCCTCTGGGCCGGGGTTGCGCTATGCACGCATAGAGCGCAACCCTTCAATTCCCATCGCGCGCAAAGCAGTTTGCGCGCTTCACCTCTCCTTCGCTCTCGTTCAGTCGGGGTGCTGGGAATTGAACCCAGTCTACCTGTTCCCAAAACAGGCGTACTACCGGTATACGACACCCCGAGGTAGTACACTACAGTATGCACAATAATATATGTTTTGTAAATTGTAAGACTTCTCGGGGAGGTATGGTATAATGTGTATACATATGTTGCGGAATTTTTTACGCGAGCTTAATATTGTGCGCGGATGCAAAGAAGACTTCAATGTGTCGGTGTGGAAATGCCCGACATTTCTTTTTGTGCTCATGGGGGTTGCGGTGATGGTATCAACGCTGGCGGCATATTTCGTCGGAGGCCGGTTTAATCAGGACCCTCAAATAAGCGCTCTTTTGGCGCTTGGCACGGCTGGAGTCGTGCTTATTATCGGACACATTGTCATTAAGAGTTTTACAAAAATAGTTGAGGCAAACAGACTCAAGTCGCAATTTTTAGATATCATTTCCCATCAACTATTGACGCCACTTACCGCGTTGAAGTGGTCGGTGAGTAATATTGGAGATAATGTTGACACACAAGGAAGTGAAAAACAGCGTGAGGCATATGTGATTATCAAGGAAAGCACCAATAAGATGGTAAATATCGTGAATACGCTTCTTGATATCGCGCGCATCGAGGCGGGACGAGTAGCTATGAACTTTGGAAGGTATGATATGGGAGAGAGCATAAAAAAGATTATTGCCCTGCGCGTGCATGACCTTGAGGCAAAACAAAGTACTATTGAGTTTCATGAAGATGGGGTCATTGCCCCCGTGGTTGCTGATTCTTTTCGCACGAAACTGGTAATTGAGAATTTAGTGGATAATGCGATAAAATACAGCAGAGACCATTCGACTATTATTATCACCTTACGGCAAGAGGAAGATCATGTGTTATTTGAGATTAAAGATAAAGGAGTTGGTATTCCCGCGCATGAACACAAGAATATTTTTCAGAAGTTCTTTCGCGCGACGAATGAGTTTTCATATCAGACAAAAGGGCTTGGCGTGGGGCTCTATCTGGTTAAATTCATTATTGAAGCATCAGGCGGGGAGATAGGGTTTGAGTCACAAGAAGGTATTGGGTCGCGGTTTTGGTTTTCTTTGCCGGTATATAAATAATTTTTTAGTGGTAATATTAGAGAACATATGAAAAAGATTGTATTTATTGAGGACGAAACAACGCTACAAAAAATGCTCAGCGTGGCATTGGAGGAGGCAGGATATTCTGTTATTACCGCAGCCGATGGGGAAACAGGGCTTGCAGCGGTGCGGTCAGAAATACCAGACCTTGTTCTTTTGGACCTTATTTTACCGAAAATGGATGGATTTACCGTGCTGAATGAAATAAAAAAAGATGAGACGACCACAGGGATCCCTGTAATCGTACTTACTAATCTTGAATCTGCTGAAGATGTTGGAAAAGTGGTAGCACTTGGCGCAACCACGTATTTAGTGAAAGCAAACTATGACCTTCCCGATATCGTCGAGAAGATTAAGGAGATTCTTGGCGTATAATAATACAACACAATGAGAGTTGAGCCACAACAATTGATGGCATTTCTGCTTGATGGAGGGCTGGCAAAAAAAGACCAGCTTGATTTTGCACAAAAAGAAGCGGATGACGCGGGCAAAAAAATCGAAGCAGTGTTGATTGAGCAGAAAATTGTTACCGAAGAAGAGCTTATTAAGCTTAAGGCATATATTCTCGGTATTCCTTTTGTGAACCTTGAAAAAGAAACAATTCCACTTGAGGTCTTGCAGATCATTCCTGAGCCAATTGCTCGCAAATACAGCATCGTGGCATTCCGTAAAAAAGGATCACAGCTTGAGGTGGCGATGACCGATCCCGAGGACATCCAAACAATCGAGTTTGTGCGCAAAAAAGCGAATCTCACCATTCTTCCTCGTCTCACAAATTCAAATGGTATTGCTGCGGTGTTGGCGCAGTATCAAAAAAGCCTGGAAGAGGAATTTAGCGATCTTCTCACTCCACGAAGCGTTGAGATGGAAGAAAAGGACGCGGGTGAACTTGCCTCGCTCGAGGGAAAGATAATAACTACACCAAAAGATGAAGAGGGTGGTAGTGAGAAGGTGGAGGAGCTTGTGAAGGCCGCTGAAGACCTTCCCGTCATTAAGATCGTTGACTCTCTTTTACGGCACGCTATTACGCAAAGCGCGTCTGATATTCATATTGAACCAGCAGAAAAAGAAGTGATCGTGCGATATCGCATCGATGGTATTTTGCATGACGCGATGACATTGCCTAAAAAATTACAGCAAGGTATCGCCGCGCGTATTAAGGTACTTTCGAGTTTGCGGCTCGACGAACATCGGCTTCCGCAGGATGGGCGATTTAAGCTTGAGACAAGCGAATTTAAAATTTCGTTTCGTGTTTCTATTATTCCCGTATATGACGGGGAAAAGATTGTTATGAGACTTTTACGAGAAGAGGGGCATACTACAAGCCTCGAAGGGCTTGGTATTCACAGCGGGTCGCTTGAACGAGTATTGCGCGCAATTCAACGGCCAAGCGGGATGTTTTTGGTTACGGGCCCCACTGGGTCAGGAAAAACGACCACACTCTATACCGCGCTTGAGATTCTCAATACCCCAGAGGTGAATATTTCTACGATTGAAGACCCAATTGAATATCGCATGCCTCGCGTGAATCAAACACAGGTAAAACCGCAGATCGGGCTTACGTTCGCAAACGGGCTACGCTCTCTGTTGCGACAGGATCCAAATATTGTCATGGTAGGTGAAATTCGTGACTCAGAAACCGCAACACTTGGGGTAAACGCGGCACTTACCGGGCATCTTGTGCTTACCACGCTACATACGAATTCCGCGGCAGGAGCGCTACCGCGCCTCATTGATATGGGAGTTGAGCCATTCTTGATCGCCTCGACGGTAAATGCAATTCTCGCCCAGCGGCTTGTGCGGAAACTATGTCCCGAGAAAGAAAAGTATCAACTTACAAAAGAACAAATAAAAAATCTCGGAGAAATATTTAATATCGATGATATTTTAAAGAAAATGAAGAGTGAAAAAATAGTAGCTCCCGATGCGACATGGGAAACGATTGATTTTTTTAAAGCGAAGCCAACAAAGGAAGCTCCTTCAGGATATAAAGGAAGAGTGGGCGTATATGAGGTGCTCGAAGTGTCAGAGAATATCCGCGATCTTATTTTAAAAAAGGAGTCATTCCCAGAGATCGAGCGCGCTGCGCGCGCCGAAGGCATGATAACAATGGTGGAAGACGGCTTTATTAAGGCGGCGCAAGGATACACATCAATTGAGGAGATACTACGGGTTGAAAAGGAATAATAGTTAACTATATATATGCCAAAATTTCTTTATACCGCACGGGCAGTAGATGGTGAAATACGATCAGGGTCGCAAGAGGCGAAGGATCAAGAAGACCTCGCTCATAGCCTACGCACACAAGGAATGATAATGACGTCGGCGAATGAAGAAGGAAGCGTGACGACAACTGGTGCTCTCAGAAAAATTCTGCGCGGCGCGAAACCATTTCGCGGAGTATCACTTGTTGATAAAATCATGTTCACGCGTAACCTCGCAGTGATGATTGGCGCGGGACTCGCATTTAATAAAGCATTGTCAGTGCTCGAAGTGCAGTCAGAAAATAAAAAATTAAAAGAGGTCATTGGAGAGGTGGCAAATAATGTCCAAGCAGGAAAGCCGTTTTCAGAATGTATCGCCGCGCACCCAGACATCTTCTCTGATCTCTATGTAAATATGGTGCGTATCGGCGAAACCGCAGGAAACCTTGAAGAGGTGCTGAATGGACTTGCCAACCAGATGAAAAAAGATCATGACATCGTTTCTCGTGTGCGAGGAGCGCTTATGTATCCTGCGGTGATCTTTATGGTTATGCTTATCGTTGGGTACCTCATGATGATATTGGTGGTGCCTAAGCTTGCCGCAACATTTGCAGACATCGGCGCGGAACTTCCTATGTCCACGAAAGCACTTATTTTTCTTAGTAATATCATGCTTCATTATTGGTATCTCGCAATTGGAGGGGCTGTTGGGCTTATCTACGTGATGCGGCTGGTTCTTCGTACGGCAGGCGGTAAAAAGGGACTCGATGCGCTTATTTTACGTATACCAATTATTAAAGGACTTTCGCGTAAGCTAAATTCTGCACGATTGTGTCGCACACTCGGCATTCTGGTGGATTCGGGCGTGCCCATTGTAAAGGCGCTTGAAATTTTATCAAAAACACTTTCAAACCATTATTTTTCTGAATCACTTTCCAATGCGGCGCTTGAGATTCAAAAAGGAAAAACATTATTTGAGTCGTTAAAAAAATACGCTTGGCTTTACCCACCTCTTGTCACGCAAATGATCGCGGTTGGTGAGGAAACAGGGAGTCTCACAAAAGTGCTTTCAAAGCTCGCTGAATTCTATGAAGATGAGGTGAATGAGCTCACAAAAAACCTTTCCACCATTATCGAGCCAGTTATGATGGTAATTATTGGAACAGGTGTTGGGTTTTTTGCCCTTTCAATGATCACACCAATGTATTCGGTAATGGATAACATTTAATGAATACCATAGCGCAAAATTCAAAGAGGAAAACCAGTGAAAGAGGGTTTACACTCATTGAGATCATCATTGCAATCGGTGTGATGGCGATCATTAGTACTACGCTTTTTATCGGGTTTAGCACGGCGACAGAAAGCGCTGAGCTGAAAACGTCTGCATTTAAGATTGTTGATGCGCTTCAATTCGCGCGCACGAGAACCATCGCATCGCTTGCAAGCTCAAGTTACGGTATACATTTCGAGCAAACGTACTATGTGTTATTTCGAGGGGTGACATACAGTGCTCTTGATCCAGATAATATTCTCTACCCACTTCCTTCGAGTGTGGAAATTGTAAGCGTTACGCTCGCAGGAGGAGGGAGCGATGTGGTCTTTGATCGCATTACCGGAAAAACTGCGCACAATGGGACGGTGAGCGTGCGAGTTGTTGCTAATCCTACAAAAGTAAAAATAATTGAAATAGCGGCGGCGGGGCGGTCTGATGTTTCAGCTGATGCGCTCCCGCCTGCTGGCACGCGCGTTTCAGATACGCGGCACGTTCATTTCACGTATGCCCAAAACGTGCAAGGAGCAGGCACGCTCACACTGAAGTTTCCCAATGCCAATGGTGGCCCGCTTGTTCAGAACATTAATTTTCAGGATTATATTTCCGGCGGCGCGTTTGACTGGTCGGGCACGATCACCGTAAATGGGTCGCCGCAAGTTCTAAAAATTCATACTCACAGCATGGACGCATTAGGCGCTAATTTTTCCATAACGCGCGATCTGCGGTACAATAATGAAGCGCTTGAGATATACTACAATGCGGATGATCTTATAAATTATTCACCTACAGGAGTGGCGACAGAGAATTCTTTTTGGATTCAGGAAATCTTACCACAATAAACATCCTCCTAAATATGCAGTTAAGTAATCAAAAATTTTTCTTACTTCTTGTTTTGGGCACGCTTTCATTTTCCTTGATGTTTGCTTCAACAGAAGTTTTTGCACAGGAATCGCAATTTTTGTTTAAATGGGGTTCTTTTGGGAGTAGCGCTAGTCAATTTATAAGTCCAATTGGCATTGTGGTTGACTCTTCGAGAAATGTCTATATTACTGATTCTGGTAATAATCGGGTCCAGAAGTTTACTGATACAGGTGAATTCATTGAGCAATGGGGATCTACTTGCCGACTTTCTGATGGATTTGGCTGTATTGATCCCGATGGAAGTGGTCCCTTGGTAGCTGGGGATGGTCAGTTTTATGGACCGCATAGTATTGCAGTAGACTCACTTGGTAATATTTACATCACAGAACTTTTCAATCGCCGTATTCAGAAGTTTTCTCAAGATGGTGTGTTTATAACAAAATGGGGAATGCAAGGCGTCGGAGATGGTCAGTTTAATTCTCCGAGGGGCATTACTGTTGATTCATCAGAGAATATTTATGTTGTTGATGGAGGTAATCACCGCATCCAAAAATTCGACAGCAATGGAAATTTTATCACTAAGTGGGGGACTCTAGGTTCCAGTGATGGTCAGTTTTCGTTCCCACTTGATGTTGCCGCTGATTCTCTCAACTTCATTTATGTAGCGGATGCAAACAATAACAGGATTCAGAAATTTAGCAGTGACGGTATTTTTATTGCGAAGTGGGGAACACTCGGAAGTGGTGATGGTCAGCTTAATTTTCCTAAAGGTGTTGCTACCGATTCTTCAGGGAGCGTTTATGTCACGGATTATGGAAACTACCGCATTCAAAAATTTACGAGTGATGGAAGCTTTGTCACTAAGTGGGGTTCCGTATGCCAAATAAGCACTGGTTTTGGCTGTATTGATCCTGATGGGGATGGTCCTCTTGAGTTGGGCGATGGTCAGTTTGTTTTCCCGATTGGCATTGTTGCTAGACCCTCAGGCAATGTTTATGTCATTGATTTTGGCAATAACCGCATTCAAGTATTTAAGATACAACAATTCCCTACCATTTCGAATCTTTTTCAGACCAAATCCGATGGGACAATACCAATTTCCGAGAGTAGTACAACAACTGAATCCGCTGTTGTTTTTAAAGCGACTGTGAGCAGTTCGAATGATGGACAGGCAAAACTCCAAGTAGAACCCAAGCTATATAGCCAGCCATTTGACGGAACAAATCTCATAGAATCACCGTTTGTTTCTTCCGGCAACGAAGCAACTACTACTAAAGACGGTTTTGTTGATGGGCAATATCATTGGCGGGCGAGAGCAGTTGATATAGGCGGCAATGTTTCCAGTTGGCAGGAATTTGGAGTAGCCGGAAATATAGATTTTGAAATAAAGACTGTACCGCCTTATACCCAGAGAATATCGCCGTATCCGTCGGAAACAGAAACAACCGATTGGGCTTCCAAGGATTATGCGGAGGGTGTGGCGGGCAATTACGAATGTGGTTCCACCATTGCCAATTGCGGTTGCGCCATTACGTCAGCAGTCATGCTCCTGCGCTATTACGGAATTACCAAAGGAGTTGATGGTCAGGATATAACTCCTGGAAACATAAATGCATGGTTGAATGCTCACCAAGGATATATCGAAGGAAGCATAAAATGGCCCAAGGTGTGGGAGTATTCTACGCATCCCCAAAATGCGGTACGGCTTCAGTTTGACGGCGCGGTGAATTTCAAAGACACCGCAACGCTGGACCAGTATGTTCAAGCGTTAAAGCCGACAATTCTCTATAACCGTTCTTTTGGTCATTTCTTAGTCGCGGATGGCAAATTAAGCACAACGCATACCATCAAGGACCCGGCTTTTTATAGTACCAAGTATCTGGTCGCCACAGGAACAAGTTCTTTTATTAGAAATTATGATAATCACTTTGATGGCCTTCGCCTCTTTAGTACCTCAACCGCAGAGGTGGCTGGTATTTACCTTAGCCTTGGTTCTCCCGCAGAACTTCTTGTAACAGATCCTAACGGTTTTCGCTTGGGAATGGATCCGGTTATCGGAATTGTCTACGATGAAATCCCTGGCGGCTCATATTTTCAGGAGGGATTGAGTACTGATGCCTTGGAAACGCCGCCTCCTCCAAAGGAAGTAAAGCAGCTTTGGATTCCTCATCCGGTAAGCGGTCAGTACAGCATAAAGGTGATTGGCACCGGATCAGGTAGCTACGTTTTTGACTCGTTGGCTTATGATACGCAAGAACAGTCGCACACACAAACGTTCAACGGGAACACGCGAAGCGGGCTGGTAAGCGAATACAGTCTCAATTTTACTCCCCAGCAGCCAGAAAACATCAATGCCCAACTGGTATCCGAGCGGGTTGATGAGTGTCCAATGAGAGATGGCGATGCTGGCAACAGCGGCTGTCCGGCAAAAATAGAGCTTTTGAGTTTAGAGAAAATCAGCAACTCGGCAGGAGTTCCAGAACTTGTTGGCCCGGAAGACGCGGTTCGCTATACTGCTCCAGTGGTTGAAGGCCAGCGCGGGACAACCGAAGTGCGTGCGAAACTCTACAATGAGGGTGCGCTTCTCGGATTGCTTGGTAGCCCGAGACGTGTTCCGTTGGATCAACTCTGCGCTATTTTTGACAATCCGGCCAAGGACACCGCTTTAGTGAATCGTTTAATCAAAACAACCAACGCCGAAGGAGGATATTTTTTTGGTGTGCCGAGCGCCACGACCACCTATACTCTCATCGAGAGCGTAAAGGAGATTATTGCGGGGCAAGCAAAGAGGGTTTGTGTGCTAGAAACGATACTGCCAAGGCATTTTGACCGCACGACGAATATTGCACTCAGAGAAGTAAATAAAATTACGGTAACAACGCGGAAAACACACGCTGGAGAAATTCTTGTTGAAAAACGAGCGGGACATACCTCCCACATCCTTTTAGCGGGGGAATCTTTGTGGACTTTAGCAGAAAATATTCTTAGTGATGACAGTCCTATTAAAATCTATCGTGCCGTACGGAGAATTGCGGAGCTTAACAACATTGCCGTTCCAGAGTGGGGACTTCATGGAGGACAAATTGACGTTAAGAAATTACGGGCTGGGCTTATTATAGATGCCAGTTTATTTGAGGAATGAAAAAAGCACCAGATTCACAAAAGGGAGTGGGGATGCTTGAAATCGTAATCGCGATTGCTATTATTTCAGCATCATTTTTTTCAGTGCTACAAATAAGTACATTTACACTGAAAGTAATGCATGAGCGGAATGATAAAGCAAAAGCGCTCACCTATGCCCAAGAAGGTATTGAGGCGGTCCGTAATATGCGTGATGGCGGCTGGACAGCTAACATTGCTGTGCTTACATTCGGCACACCATATTATCTTACGACATCAGGGAGCCAGTGGGCGCTCACGGGAGTTAATCCAGGTATGCTCGATGGAAAATTTACACGAACGATCATATTAGACAATGTATCGCGCGATATCAATGATGATATTGTTGTCGTCGGCGGCACCGACGACCCGAAAACAAAAAAAGTGACCGCAACGGTCAGCTGGGGTTCTCCCGCAAAAAGCGTCCAGCTGGTGACATATATTACCGATATTTTGAAAAATTAATATGACCAAGCACCGCGAGCACGGCTTCACCATCATTGAAATGCTTATCTATGTTGGCATTGCCGGCGTGGTGATTGCGGTTATTACATCTTTCCTCATGGATAATCTAAAGGCATATGATAAGGCGGTCGCGCGGCAAAATGTTTTTCAAAATGCAAATGGCGCACTAAAGACCATTATTGATGAAGTACGATATGCTAAAAGTGTATATATACCCACCAGCGTGCTTGATGCTGATGCCGGACAGCTTTCAGTGGAAACAGTATTGAATGCACCAGCAGGAGAAGATATTGCCTACGTTGATTTTTATGTGGACAATGGAAGAGTGTATGAAAAAAGAGATGGAGAGGGTGCAACCCCACTTACGTCTGAGCGAGTGTTTGTCGAGCAGCTGCGATTCACGAAGCTTTCTGCTGGAGTGGGGCGTGATTCTATTACTGTACGTATTCAGGCGAGGATTAATACGCAAAGCGCCAGCCTCACCGAGCAAGCACATGTTACAGTGAATTCATCCGCGACACTTCGTGGAGCGTATTAGCGTGTGAAATGATAACCATGAAAAACAAAAGAAAAAATTCAAAAGAAAAAATTCAAGAGGGCGGTTTTGCCACGATTGTTGGGGTGATGGCGGTGCTCTCGCTGAGTTTGATATTCGGCGGCGGCTTTTTATATACGACAATCTCAAGCACAAAGTCGCTTACTCATGAGATCAATTCCGAACAGGGATATTATGCGTCCGAAGCTGGCATCGAGGACGCGATCTATCGCATTAAAAACGGAAAAAACATCGGGTCGCAAACGGTGTTATCGGTCGGCTCCGCCGTAGCGACAACTACTATCGCAACCATCGGACAGATAAAGACGATCACTGCGGAGGGTTCGCTTGCAAGCACGATGAGAAAGGTGCAGACGGAACTCGAGCTTTCTACGGAACAAGCCGATTTTTACTACGGCGTGCAGATCGGCGCCGGCGGGCTGGTGATGAAGCAGAACAGCGTGGTGAACGGCAGTATTTATTCCGATGGCGACATCACCTGCACGAGTAGTTGCGCCGGAACAAAGATTTTAGGCGATGCATGGGTTGCCGGAGGCGTTGCGCCAAGCGCCGATCAGCAGTCCACTGCAACCACTTCTGATTTTATTGTCGGTAAAACAATCAGCGGAAACGATCAATGGGACGGAGCGCAAAGCTTCATTCCCGGCATCGATAGTCCTATCACAAAGGTAAGTTTATATTTGAAAAAAACAGGAAACCCGCCTGACGCAACAGTGAGGATCATCAAAGATAAAACGGGAAGACCGGGCGGCTCATCGGATCAGGTTACGAGCGGCACTTTGAATGCGGCTTCGGTGACAACGAACTACGGTTGGATCGATGTCGGGTTCTCTTCAAACCCGACCATCGTTACGTCTAAGACGTATTGGATCGTGATAGATGCAAATAATGATGCTTCGAATTATTGGACATGGGGATACAGTACGGCAAATCCTTATGCGAGCGGACAGGGAAAATATTCTCGCGATTGGAGCGTGGGAAGCCCGACATGGAATAATGTGAATGCGAGCACGAATTCCGATATGGCGTTTAAGGTGTATCTTGGCGGTGTCCCGACAAAGATCGACGGGCTATTGGTTACGGGAGATGCGCGTGCGAACACGATCATGAACGCACAGGTATGCGGCGATGCATACTACACGGCAATCGACAGCTCATCGCTTACATTTTTAAATTCACCGGGCTCGCCATGCCCCCTTCCGTATACGCCGGGTACCGCGCATACTCCGGCGGCAGATCCGCCGACCATTCCGATGGCGATATCGCAAGCAAACATTGACGCATGGGAAACGCAAGCGACAGCAGGCGGTGTTATTGCGGGGCCGTATGCGCCGCCAAACGGCACTACACTCGGCCCCAAAAAGATCAACGGCGACCTTAATTTAACGACAAACGGCGCGATATATTATATTAACGGCCCGGTGTGGGTGGTCGGCAATATCACCATCGATAACAATGTCAAAGTTATTTTAAGTCCCGGATTCGGCACTTTGAGCACCGTTGTGATCGCTGATAATCCTGCGCAGCAGAGTACAACGGGCACCGTACTTGTGCAGAATGGCGTAAGGATCTGCGGTTCGGCGGGGTATAATGCCGGAACGAACACGTGTAATCCTTCCAACGGAAGCTACATTATGTTTCTTTCCACCTATAACGGAACGGATAATGCAATCGCGCTTAAAAATAACAGCGACGGCGCGATATTTTACGCATCTGCGGGAACGCTCGAAATAGAGCAAACGGCATCCGCAAAACAAATCACCGGCTATAAGGTCGAACTTGAAAATAACGCAGCAATTACATATGAATCAGGGTTGCAAAGCGTTAATTTTTCTTCGGGACCGTCAGCGGGGTGGAAAATAAGTAGCTGGAAAGAGGTGCAGTAATGTGCGCGTGGCGACGCATGTGGTATAATTTTCTTATGTTCGGATCTGTATTCCAAAATTTACACGCAGGAGAGTCAGACGCTGTCGGACTTGATATTTCTGACGAAACGTTCAAGTTTGTACAGTTGAAAAAGGGGCGCCATGGATTCGCGCTCGCAGCGTTTGGAGAGGGTGATTTCCCAAAAGAACTTATTGTGAGTGGGGAGGTTAAGCAGGAGGCAGAAGTGGTAAAAATATTGAAGGACGCATTTGCAAGGCCATTGTACGGGAAACTCACAGCACGTCATATCGTGTGTAGCTTACCGGAGGAGCATTCGTTTACGCGTGTAATTCAGCTGCCGAAGATGAGTATGAGTGAGGCAAAGGAAGCGATTAAGTGGGAGATCGAGCAGAGCATTCCTATGGGTATCAATGATGTATATTATGATTGGCAGCTTGTTGAGATGGAACAGCAAGGAGTTGGGCATCAAGATGTACTTATTTCTGCAGCACCGCGTAAGATAGTTGATGGGTATGTGTCCGTCATCAAAAAATGCGGATTTATCCCGCGAGCGCTTGAAGTTGAGTCGGTAGCGGTGAGCCGCTCATTAGTAAAGGATCTCAAAACTGATGCCCCCGTGTTACTTGTGGACATCGGAGCGACTCGCACAAGTTTTATTATTTTCTCCGGTACCGCATTGCAGTTTACGTCGTCAGTTCCAGTGGCTGGAAACAAGATGATTGCCGCTATTTCATCTGTATGTACAGTAAAAGAAGAAGAAGCAAAAAAATTGTTTTACGATATCGGATTGGATAAAAATCAGCAAGAAGGAAAAGTGTATGCGGCGCTTGAACCAATCGCGAGTGACCTCGCAAACCAGATAAGGAGTTATGTTGCTTTCTATGAGAGCCATGCGATGCACGAACATCGCAAAGAAGGCTCGGTGGCGGTAGCAAAAATCCTGTTGTGTGGTGGTGCATCGAATCTGAACGGGTTAAATGTATATCTTGGACTTGCGCTAAAAATTCCAGTTGAAACAGGGAACCCGTGGACGAATATTTTGAAGGAGCCATTGAAAGAAGTTCCCGAGCTATCATATAGGCGTTCGCTTGGGTATACGACCGTGCTCGGGCTTGCACTTTCGGGCATACAAAAAAGCGACTTATAACCATATATGTTGAAACTCAATCTTTTACCCGATCAATATAAAAACGAATATGTGCTTGAAAAAAAGCGACGGTTCGTAGCACATATAACGATTATTTTAGTTTTAATCGCGATCCTTTTTAACATACTGCTCGGGTCAGTATATATGTTCGTGTTTACGTATGAGCAGTCATTGCGGCAGTCGATTGAAACGCAGACTACCACGGATACGGTGAAACGTCTCGCCACTATTGAAAAAAAGGTTCGCGCGCTCAATACTCAAATAGGTGTTCTGAGCGCGGTAGAGAAAGACGTTGTTTTGATTGCTCCCGTATTTGAGCGCGTTGCGCAACTAGTCGGGCAGGAGGCATATCTCAAAACTGTTTCAATTGACACTGCTACGCAAACGGTAAGTATTGTTGGATTTGCAAAAACACGTGCGGCTGTGCTCGCATTTGCTGATGCACTTCAAAAAAGTGATTTCGTAATCGAAGGGAGTGTAAAAAACCCGATTAAAAATATCTTGAAAGAAGAGAATATTGATTTTAATTTTACATTTATATTCTCGGATAAAAAGATAGCAATACAATGAGCCTTTCTTATAAAAGTAAGTTATATGTGCAAATAGGAATACTCATTGGGCTTATGGCGCTCAGTGCATGGGGAAGTATGTTTTTGTTTGCGCTTATTACACAAGCAGATACGTTGGTGGGCGACGCGCAAAAGGAGCTCGCCTCGCTTTCTATTAGACAGGAACAGATCACTACAATCGCAAAAGAATACGAGAGCGCACACGCTCTTTTTGCACCGCTTGAAGAACGGTTACTTCCTCGTGAAGAACGACTACGCTTTATTATGCTTGTTGAGGGGCTCGCCGCGGAAGCAGGAGTAGTTCATGAAATCAGCACAGCCGATGATACGTCTGCAGCTAGCACAGAGAAAGCACTCCCCGTGTTGTATTTTAATATAACTTTATCCGGAGGATTCCCTAATATATTGCGCTTCATATATCTTCTTGAGCATTCGCGCTATTATCTCGGGGTACAAAAAGCGCAGGTTATTCAGGGTGGTGGTACTGCGGCACCGAGGAAGAACGGAACAATGTCTTCGCCAGATGATGTAAAGGCACAACTAAGTATAAAAGTGTATACGCAATAATTATGAAAATAGAACTCCAAACGATTAGAGGTGGGGGGTTGCGAGCGGCAGCGTTTGCTAGCCGACATATTCATGTTATTTTATTTGTGTGGGTAATCGTGGTAATAGGCCTTTGGGGGTTTATTTTTTGGCAATATGGGTACCGTGTAGTGTTCCACCAGGAGGAAACAGTGACCAGGCCGCTTATTATCAAAGGAGATGATTTGAAAGCCCTTCTTAAGAGTGAGCAGGCGCGAGGAGAATTTCAAAAAAGCATTGTGGACAAACAGTTTCCAAACCCGTTTGTGAAATTCCAAGAGCTGTAAGTTGTTTTTCTTTACAAGCCCATCTGTTTGTGTTATTTTTGGTACGTTCTTTTTATAGCAATGAAGAGCTCCCATAGCTCAATGGATAGAGCAACACCCTTCTAAGGTGAAGACGTAGGTCCGATTCCTACTGGGAGCACAAACGAGCGTAGCGAGTGATTTGCGAACAGTAAGAATCGGACCGCGGGCCGCAGTCCTCGGGGAGAGGGCGTAGGTTTTGAGCGCAGTAGCGCGAGAGGCGATTCCTACTGGGAGCACTAGAGTTGAGTGAAACGAGGAGTGATTCCTATTTAGAGAACTAGAGAGGGTTGACGGGGGTTATGAGGGGAAGTCTATGGTGGTCGTAGCTCAATTGGCGGAGCTCTCGGTTGTGGTCCGAGTGGTTGCGGGTTCGAGTCCCGTCGACCACCCAAAATTTTCAAAAAACCGCATTACTGTGCGGTTTTTTGACAGGCTCTAACCTCATTTTAAGGTACTCTCTATGCGAATAGTGGTGTATAATAATACATATGACTAAATGTATATTACACGGTGGATACGCGGGGAGAGTTAATCCAGAGAATGATTTATTCTTTCGAGAAATACTAAAAGATACCTCAGATGAGGTCAATGTTCTTTTGGTTCATTTTGCTAGAAATGAAGATGAGTATGAAAGATTTTTTGAAGAAAATACAACACAATTTAAAAGAAATAAAGAAAACAAGAATCTTTCTTTTGAGGTTGCTTCAGAGGATGATTTTATAAATCAGGTTGATAAATCAGATGTTATTTACTTGCAGGGAGGTCCAACGTTAAAATTACTTAAAGTATTAAAGAAATACCCTAATTTAGAAGAGAATTTAAAAAGCAAAACAGTAGCTGGAGAATCTGCTGGAGCATATGTTTTATCTTCTTGCTTTTACAGTAAGTCCGAGGGTGGTGTTTTTGATGGACTTGGATTTGTCCCAGTAAAGACAATTTGTCATTATATTGGAGAAAACAAAGAAGAGCTTGATAGGTGCCCACATTATTTGGAAAAGGTAATAAAATCAGAGCTTTTCTCCGCCGTTAATGGTCTTTTCGATCGGGGCTCTGTCTCCGGTTCTCACGATCGACATTACCCCTCCTGGCATTCCTACGCACGGGTTGACAGATGTGGAGTTTAGGTGTATACTGTTTTTCATAGTTCTTTGATAAGACTTGCGATTGGTCATAGCCAAAAGTCCCTCGATTTTATTCGGGATTTCTGGCTATGACCATGGAGGTCGTTGGCTCCTCCTCGGATGAGAGGAGAATTTCTCATCTAACAGATGAGAGACAAACCGACTATCAGTCGGAAGGAGAGGCACATGTCAAAATATGGACATCGTTCACACAACTGGTTCGAAGCAATTGTGAATAAGATTGGTGGCGAAAATGCGGCAGACAGTTTTCTCCGCGACGAACTCTCGGTTTCCGAACCGATCCGTTCGTGGCGTGAGGAAGATGGCGTCATCTACTTCAGCGTCACCAGCGACGGCACGACCGGCGAGGACTGGATCGGGCGTCTAGAAGGCAACGGTTTCCGCGTCGGAGACTACGCCAAGCAGGTGCTCTGTTCGCCGGATTTCAAGCCGACCAACGGCGTGACCGAAATCGCCGTTCTGAGGGGCATGCTCTTTGCGGACAATGAGCGGATCACGAAGAAGATTCGCGCGTATGCGGAAGCTTTCAAAACGCCCGACAAGCGCAAGCTCTCCAAGCCGAACGCCGAAATCGCCTGCCTTGTCCGTGAGAAGTTCACGGACAAGGAGATCGAAGAGATGGGGCTGTGGTACATTGTTGCCATGCATGAACCCTTGAGCGACTCCGACGGCGATCCGGACTTGCTGGGCGCGAGCCGTTACGGCGGTGGTCGCTGGCTCGACGCGTGCTACGACAGGCCTGACAGCAGGTGGCGTCGTGACGGCGGGTTCGCGTTTGCCGTGTCGCAAGTCAGTTCTCAATCCTAAGATCCTCGGGACTTCAGTCCCTTTGAACTTAGTCCTTAGCCCCATTCCGATCCGTCGGAATGGGGCTAAATTTTTTCATAAAATATAAAATAATATATAATATTTGTGGCAGTAGGTGAATATGTGGGCAGTCAAGGCTTCCCGCTACCGAACCCAGTATCCATGCATCGAGAGTATCCGCGGCTACGGTTTCGGATAGAGTGGTGCATGCAGAAACTTCAATAAAAAAGAAGATACTTGGCGCGAGGCATTAAGGCATTGCGATGCCGGATTCGATTCAACCCTGAGAGTATTCGAGGGGTGGTGATATGGAAGATGCTTCGCGCGATCCGACGGCGATCCGAACTTGCTGAACGCGAACCGTAACGACGATGGTCGCTGGCTCAACGCGTACAACGACAGGCCTGACAACAGGTGGAATCGTGA
>JANLHQ010000033.1 GCA_024654415.1 Candidatus Azambacteria bacterium
TCTTGGTGTCAGCAATTTAACGCAACAGATAGTATATCTGTATGCAACAGAAAACATATTGGCGGCTCACCAGCCACGAGCGTGAGGAGATTAGTAGAAGCTGTGCGTTAGGAATATCCCAGGCGGATATTGCGGTTATACTCCACCGTCATCCATCGACGGTCTCGAGGGAAATCACCCGAAATAGTGGAAGAACGGGATATCGTGCATTCTCGGCACGGACGAGAGCGAAACGCTCAGCGTCGGCTCGACGCAGGGGCAAGTCACGATTGGCGCAAGAGCAAGGTTTGCGGGAGGTTGTCACTTCCGGACTCCGGAAGTGCTGGTCTCCACGGGAAATCGTCGAAACACTCAAGAGAGAGTATCCTAGTGATATGACCATGCGTATTTCCCATGAAGCCATTTATCGCTATATCTATGTACTTCCACGTGGAAGCTTAAAAACAACACTCATCAAAGGGCTACGCCAAGAGCGTGCATACCGGAGAAAGAAAAAGAGTGACAACCACGATGAGTTGCGTGGCAAGATTGCGGATATGCTCTCCATTGAGGAGCGCCCTAAGGAGGTGGAGGATCGTTCCGTTCCCGGACATTGGGAGGGTGATCTCATTGTGGGGAAATACAAACGCAGTGCAATCGGCACCTTAGTGGAGAGGACCACGCGATATACCATCATTGTGCCGCTCAAGGCGAAAGATGCTCTGAGCGTACGGTTAGCGTATGCACGAGAGTTTCAGAAGCTTCCCAAGGAGATCGCAAAGACTCTCACCTATGACCAGGGCAAGGAAATGAGTGAGCATAAACAATTCACCATTGATACGGGAATACAGGTGTACTTTGCTCATCCTGGTTCACCGTGGGAGAGGGGAACCAACGAGAATACCAACGGGCTTATTCGTCAGTACTTTCCTAAAGGAACAGAGTTCGACAAGGTGCCGGTGCGTGAATTGAAACGGGTGCAGCGGCAACTGAACGACCGACCGCGGGCTGTGTTAAACTATATGAAACCCGATGAGGTGATTAATCAACTTGTTGCGTTAAAAGTTTGAAACCAAGATGTAAAAGTCAATAACCGAAAAAAATAGGGAAATAAAAAGACCGGGTACATTTTGTACCCGGTCGATTTGGTAACCCTGCAGAGGGTGTATTGTGAGGTGATGTTAAAAGGCCGCGGTGTTGTTAGACGGCGAGAGCGAGGGCCGGCTCCTTGGTAAGTCCGAGGGGCGTTGCGAGAATCGCAGCGTTCTTGTACCACTGCACGAAGGAAAGGACCTTGTGTTTGGCGTCCTGATCCTGTGTGATGGTAGCCCTCTTGGTCAGAAGGTTGAACCCCTGGAGTACCACATTGTCGGTCACGATGTTCGTGATCCCGTTCTGCACCCTGTCTATGAAAAGGACCTTCTTCTCGAGTGTGGTGACCGTTGTTGCGGTTGACCAGTTCCCGGAGACGAAGTCGTTCAGCATCATCTCCTTGATGGCTATGCCGTACGAGAAAACGACCTTCTCTTTGCCTGCGATCCTGATGTTCTCCATCCCTTTCTGGATGACGGTTCCACCGGAGAGATAATGCTTTTCCTCTCCAAGGGCAGTGATGATCGCTGAGTAGCCGCTCATGATCGCGCCGTTCATGTCTTTGGCGGCCTTTGCGACCATAAGCAGAGAAGCGATAGTCTTGTCGTTCGGTTTTTCTCCGAAGTAGGAGATCAATGCCTGGCCATCAGGAAGTGTATTGATGTACCTGATGATGGTCTCTGTGTCCTTTACGTTGATCTCGGGCAGCGTACACAGTGCCTGTTCGAGGATCGACTTGTTTGCGACAGAGATCACCTGTACGCCCGGCTGACCTTTCTTGATTACAATAGCCGCGGCGTTCACGATGTCCTGCTGTGTCATCCTCGCCAGATCTGTTGTTGACAGCGTCTTTACTGTGTAGTTTCCCGTCTGTGCGACCTTCTGTGAGATGTTCTTCGTCATTTACCTGACTCCTCTTTTTATTGTTGGTTTATTTACCCCCTCTGCAAGGGATTACCCTTTGAAAAGAACAAAACAACAGGATATACGAATGCACGTACATTGTCAAGCCTCTAAAAAGGTGCGTTTCCCAAGGTTGTATCTTTTCTGCTATAATCAAGCGAGCGAGCGGGGCTTATATAATTACACCGAGATTATTTTAACTTGTGATATGGCAAAGTATATTTTTGTGACGGGTGGCGTGTGTTCAGGGTTGGGAAAGGGAATTGCAGGGGCGTCTATCGGAATGTTGCTCAAAACGGCAGGATTTAAGGTTGCGATGCAGAAGCTCGACCCGTATCTTAATGTTGACCCAGGCACAATGAACCCATATCAGCACGGGGAGGTTTTTGTCACGCACGATGGCGCAGAAACCGATCTTGATATCGGGCATTACGAGCGGTTCATCGATGAGGAGTTTTCGGCTCTTTCAAGTGTATCTACCGGGCAAGTATACCAGCGCGTACTTGATAAAGAGCGAGAAGGGGCATATTTGGGTAAGACGATCCAGATCATTCCACATATCACCAACACCATCAAAGAATATATCCGAACCTGCGCCGAGAAATCAGGCGCTGATATTTTTTTATGTGAGATTGGCGGCACGGTAGGGGATATTGAAGCAGAGCCATACCTTGAGGCAATTCGTCAGCTTCATCATGAGGAGGGGCATCACAATATTATGTTCGTGCATCTCGTGCTTCTGCCGTATCTGAAAAGTTCGGGAGAGCTGAAAACAAAACCCGCGCAGGCATCGGTACGCGAGCTTCGAAAGATAGGTATCAACGCGGATGTTATTTTGTGCCGCTTTGATGACGATCATATAGATCGTGAGCATCTGGAAAAGATCGCACTCTTTTGCGACGTACCAATGGAAGCGGTCATCCCCGCGCCGACTGTTGCATCTATTTATGAGGTGCCACTTAATTTTAATAGATCCAACATTGTTAAACTTATTACTACGCATTTTCGCGTTGATCATCGCGTGCCGGAGCTTGAGCATTGGGAAGAGTTCACAAAGAAGATCAGCTCAAATCTCGCAGAGGTATCTATTGCACTTGTAGGAAAGTATACAGGAATGAAAGATGCATATTATAGTGTGATCGAGGCAGTGAAAAGCGCGGGGTATTTTAATAATGTAACAGTAAATATTGCGTGGATCGATGCAGAGAAGATCGAGAAAGACGGGAAAGATGGAGAGAAGGAGTGGGAGAAGCTCAAGAAGGCAAAAGGTGTCTTAGTAATGGGTGGTTTTGGCAAGCGAGGTGTAGAAGGAAAGATAGCAGTAGCACGGTATGCGCGGGAGAATAATGTTCCGTATCTGGGGCTGTGTCTTGGTATGCAGATAGCCGCAATTGAATTTGCGCGGCATGTCTTAGGGTTAAAAGAGGCGAACTCCACTGAGTTTGATGAGGCAACAAAAAACCCTGTTATTTATTTAATGGAAACACAAAAAGATATTCATAAGAAAGGAGGGACGATGCGCCTCGGTGATTATGCGTGCCATATTATAAAAGATTCAAAGAGTTTCGACGCATATGGAGTAGAAGACGTTGTAGAGCGACATCGACATAGATTTGAATTCAATAATGCATATAAAGAAGATTTTGAGAAAAATGGTATGGTAGTTACGGGTGTAAACCCAGAAAGTGGGCTATGTGAAATTCTCGAAAACAAAAATCATCCTTGGTTTGTTAGTGTGCAGTCGCACCCAGAATTCAAGTCGCGCCCCTTGCGCCCACACCCACTATTTCGTGATTTTATCAAAGCGGCGCTATAAGTGGGAGAAATACATTCGTTGTTTTACTATAGCCAGCCATCACCCGCAATTCTTTTTTTATCCTTTCACGCCCTTTCATAAGAATACTAATGAAGGGCTACGCTCCCTGTTTGTCCAAGAGCGAAGCGATTGGCGTACAAACAGCCCCGAGACGGGATTGCGTTTTGTGGCTCAGATAAAACATCTGAGACAAAACGGGAACACTCCAGCGGAGCGATAGCGTAGTCGTGGCTTCCGTTAAGATGAAAAAAGAATTGCGGGTAATGGCTAGTGCGGGCATAGTATTGTTTCGTAATCCATATTTTTCAATTCTCTTTCTGTAAAAAGCATGGATAAAAAAACAGAGCTTGAAAATCTGAAAACGGAAATGGAAAAAAATTCCGCCTTACCACTTTATGGAAAGGCGAATTTGGTATTTGGAGAGGGGAGTGAGGATGCTGAAATATTATTTATTGGGGAAGCGCCGGGGCGTCGCGAGGACGAACTGTGTCGGCCATTTGTGGGGCAGTCCGGAAAATTATTGGACAAGATGCTCGCAAAAATTAATCTTCCGCGCGAGCGTGTATATATCACCAACATCGTTAAACGCAGACCGCCAGAAAACCGTGACCCTTTTTCAGAGGAGATAGAAGCATATACGCCGTATCTTCAACGGCAGATTGACATTATTAAGCCAGTAATGATTGCAACACTAGGTAGATTTTCTATGAATTATTTTTTACCAGATGCAAAAATCTCACATGATCATGGTAAGGCGACCCGTATTAATTCATATATCCTCGTGCCGCTGTATCACCCTGCGGCGGCGCTTCGCTCAGGAAAGATGTTTAAAGAACTTGAAAAGAACTTTTTAGAGCTTCCGCAGATGTTAAAAGACGCAAAAGCTCATAAATAAAGGGAAAAGGGCTATTGACAGGAGTTACTATATGCGGTATAATTGCAAAAATAAGAGTAAAGTAGTAACTTGAAAAACAAACCCAAAGGAGGGTATATGCACTGGAATAAATGGGATTATTTGGCGATTGTTTTGTTATCAGGAGGAGCAATCCTCTTGATGCTCACAGCGGGGACAAGTGATGTGAAGTCGCTTGTATCCGAGGGAGAAGGATTTGCCTCGGATACCACACTGATTTTACTTACCATGGCGGCATGCATTAGTGCCGCCGCAGGAGTTTTCATTCTCTTAAGGAAAGGAGGGAGCGATGGGCGACCAAAAAACCGTCGTACTAGAAGATTTTGAGGGTGATGGAGAGGCGGTAACCGTCTCTCTTAAGGCCCTCATCGGCGATCATAAGTCACCGGGAAAAAAAGAGGAAGAGTGCTGCGGGAAGCATCAGGAATGCAAGCGCACTCCTGATGCGCACAAAAATCCCACCGGCAAAGGGGGGAAAAAATAAGCAAAAAAGAGGGAGCGTCAACGACGCCCCCTCTTTTCATTTGTGCGTCTATGCGAATTTCTTGAGTTTCTTGATGATGTTTTTTAACCGCTCTGCATTTTGGAAATCGAGTTCTTGTGCGGCGTGCTTCATTTCTTTTGTATAGTGCGCTATCAATTTTTTAATATCTTTTGTTTCTGAAAAAATGCCCATTTCTTCGAGTGTGAGATCGACTTCATTTTTTTCTGCCGTCATACGCTCGCGCAATGGTTTTTGTATTTGACTTGGCGTGATGCCGTGCGTTGTATTGTAGTGCTCTTGGACGGTGCGCCGGCGATTTGTTTCTTCTATTGCCTCTTTCATTGAGCGCGTCATCGTGTCGGCATACATGATTACTTCGCCTTCAAGATGGCGCGCGGCGCGACCCATTGTTTGAATAAGCGTTGTCTTATTTCTCAAAAACCCTTCTTTGTCCGCATCCATAATAATAACAAGCGATACTTCAGGGATATCAAGCCCCTCCCGAAGCAGATTTACGCCCACAATGACATCGTATTCGCCAAGCCGTAGCGCGTGTAACGTGTCTGTGCGCTCAAGGGTTTTTACTTCCGAATGAAGAAAGTGCGCCTTAACCCCATTTTCCTTTAAAAACTCCGCAAGGTCTTCTGCCATGCGCTTGGTGAGCGTGGTGACAAATACTCGTTGATTTTTTGCAACCCGTTTTTTTATTTCTTGTATCGAGTTGCGCACCTGATGCTCAGCCGAGCGTACAGTGATCACGGGATCTAACAGGCCTGTGGGGCGCACTATCTGCTCCACAATATGCCCTTTCGATTTAGCGAGTTCATATGGTGCCGGCGTTGCTGACATATAGATTGTTTGAGGTACGCGCCGCTCAAACTCCTCAATACGCAGTGGGCGGTTATCGCGCGCGGAGGGTAAGCGAAAACCGTAGTTAATGAGCGTGTCTTTGCGCGCCTTATCGCCAAAATACATCCCGCGGATCTGAGAGATGGTCATATGCGCTTCATCAACAAGAATGAGAAAGTCCTTTCCGTACGCATGCGCGAAGTAGTCGATGAGCGTGAATGGAGGGGAGTCGGGTTCACGAAATTCTATCTGGCGCGAATAATTTTCAATGCCGTGGCAGTAGCCGGCAGTGGTAAGCATTTCAAGATCAAAGCGCGTGCGCTGTTCTATGCGCTGTGCTTCAAGTAGTTTTCCTTGTGCGGTGAATGCTCTAACCTGCTCCGCAAGTTCGTTTTCGATATTGGCAACGGCAAGCGGTATTGTTTTTGTTTCCGCAAGCCAGAATTTTGCAGGAAAGATCCGTACGTGTTCTATTTCCCTCCAGTGAGGCGTGAGTTCATTTGCAGCAACATGAATATGATTAATCCCAGTTTTTCCAAAGATGATCCGAATAATGTCGTTGCCAGTCGATGGGCGCACCTCAATGACCTCTCCGTGCGCGCGAAATATTCCCGGGACCGTTTCTATTTCGTTGCGCTGATATTGCAACGCAACAAGGTGTGAGAGTAGTTCCTTTTGTTTCATTGTTTGGCCGCGTGATACAAGTACGCTCAGGGATTCGTAGTTTGCGGGAGCACCGATGTTGTAGATGCACGACACCGACGCAATAACGATAACATCGTCACGCGAAAGGATCGACTGTGTCGCTTCGTGCCTGAGGCGATCGAGCTCTTCATTTATTTTTACGTCTTTATCGATATACGTATCGGTTCGCGGCATATACGCTTCAGGTTGGTAATAGTCGTAGTAGCTTACGAAATAATGCACCGAGTTTTCCGGGAAAAAACTTTTGAATTCTTGGTAGAGTTGATACGCGAGTGTTTTATTGTGCGATATGACAAGTGTTGGCCGTTGCGTGCGAGCGATAACATGGGCGGCGGTAAATGTTTTGCCCGAGCCGGTTACACCTACTAGTGTTTGATGTGTGGCACCTGCCTCAATGCCTGAGGAGAGCGCGGCGATTGCGGTCGGCTGGTCGCCGGCAGGAGTGAAGGTTGAATTGATCTTAAAAAGAGACATAGAGTGTGGTGTAGAGAATACATTTCTCAATTTATAGAAACTACGCTATCATACGGAGGAAAATATGATCTCATATCTTGAAGGAAAAGCAATTGCAAAGAATGAAAAGAGTGTAATAATCCTTGTAAATGGCGTTGGTTACAAGGTGTTTTTTTCCGGTGGAGATTTAAATACCATATCACTCGAAGGGGACACCGTCAAAGCATTTACGCACCTTCAAGTAAAGGAAGACGCGCTTGAATTATATGGGTTTTTGGAGCGAGCAGCGCTCGAACTTTTTGAGTTATTAATCACAATTTCTGGCATTGGGCCAAAGGTGGCGCTTGCGATCCTTTCTACGGAAAGTCCGAGCGTGCTTGCGGGGGCGATTGCGCGGGAGGACGTGAAGTTTCTTACAAAAATATCCGGTGTGGGGCATAAAAGCGCGCAAAAGATCATGATTGAGCTCCATGAAAAAATCGGAAAAGTGAGCTTTGAAATACATGATGCGGGCGCATCGATGGATGCGGACGCAATTGACGCACTTGTGGCGCTTGGGTGGAGCGCGCGAGATGCACGCGAAGTGCTTAAAAATATCCCGAAAGAAATTGAGCAAACTGATCTGCGGATCAGAGAGGCATTAAAGGTGTTAGGAAGGTAGTTGACCATGACCTGCGAAATGATATTTCTTGTATCGGGTTGGCAGTGGAATCCTTAGTGTTGCACACTCCCAAAAACGCCTGATGTGTGCGGTCAACGTCGGGAACACACTTCAGTCGCTTTTTGGGAGGGTGCTTAAAATAAAGGAGTACAAGAAATATCATTTCGCAGGTCATGGTCAATAGATTATTTTTTATATAATGGAATTTCTTTTTAACCCCGCACTATCACGTGAAGAATGGAATGAGTTCGTGGTACGCCACGGCGGTGGGTTTTTACAATCATATGAATGGATCGGATTTCAGGAGAAGGCCGGTAATACGGCTGCGCGGATTATAATAAAAAAAGATGGTGTTACGGTGCTGTGCGCAAACGCCATCAGACATGCGCTTCCTTTTAAGAAGGCATATTGGTACATACCATATGGGCCGGTGATTTCCAAAGAAGCACAGGACGCAAAGGAGATAGCTAATTTTTTTATTGAGCGCTTTGCTCGTGTTGTAGGAAAAGACACAATTTTTTTAAAGATAGAGCCACAAGAAATGAAGGCACAGGAATTATTTGCACAGCGAGGCAAGCAATCTCCTGCAGCACAGCCACAGGAAACGGTAATCATTGACTGCGCTCTTTCTGAGGAGAAGATGCTTTCAGCAATGAAGCCAAAAACACGATATAATATTAAAGTTGCGCAACGGCACGGCGTGAAGATCGTAAGTCCCGATGATCAAACAAAAATAGACCCGGAAATTTTTCTCTCATTACTTTCTACTACAGCGGCACGGCATCGTTTCCGTACTCATGCCGAACAGTATTATCGTGAGATGCTCATATGTTTTTTGCCAACAGAGGTGAGCGTAGCTAATCATGCGTGTACGGCGCGGTTATTTTTTGCGCAACATAATACAGAGGTAATCGCGTCTGCCCTTGTGATGTTTTTCGGTACACGCGCGACGTATTTGCATGGCGCGTCAAACGATACACAGAAGAATATTATGGCGCCCTATGCACTGCACTGGGAGATCATGAACCTTGCAAAAAAGGCGGGGTACAGAGAGTATGATATGTGGGGGGTAGCAACTGAGCGCTCGTCAGACGAAACAAAGCGAAAATGGAGTGGATTTTCTAGGTTTAAGCTCGGATTTGGTGGTGTTGTGGTTGAGCGACCCGGCGCATTTGATTTCCCGCTTCGCCCGCTTTGGTATATTATATATAAGGGCGGCAAGCAAGTGTCGCACATTCGTTCATGGTTAAACGTAGTATAAAAAAAATTACACCGGGATTTATTCTTTCCGCGTATCATCTTTCACTCGCGTATATTGCTGCGCTTTGGTACCGTTTTCCTTCAGAAGCAATGGTGGTTGTGGGAGTGACGGGGACAAAGGGAAAGTCGAGCGTGGTATTTATGCTCGCCAAGATCCTTGAAGAAGCTGGCATAAAAGTTGGGGTGTCTTCGTCGCTGATGTTTAAAATCAATGAGAATGAGTGGTTGAATCCCTACCACATGACGATGGCGGGAAGATTTAAGCTTCAGCAATTCCTGTATCAGGCAAAAAATGCGGGATGCACGCATGTAATTATTGAAACCACCTCGGAGGGCATTAAACAGCATCGACACCGTTTCATTAATTTTGACGTCGCAGTATTTACAAATCTCACGCCGGAACACATTGAAGCGCACGGAGGGTTTGAAAATTATAAGCGCGCAAAAGGAAAGCTTTTTGAAGCGCTTGCGAACGCATCACATAAATCTCTCGGCGGAAAAAGCATTGAAAAAATTTCAGTGGGGAATACTGACGATGAGCATGCGGCATATTTTCTCAGTTTTCCCGCAGATAAAACATATGGATTTAGTGTGCAGGGGAAGTGTGCGCTCCCACCAAGCGGGAATCATATATGCGTATCTGCCTCCGCAATAATCGTATCACCAGAAGGTGTAAGCTTCGATGTGGAAAATGCGAAGGTCCAGATGCATTTGCTCGGGCAATTTAATGTAGAAAATGCGCTCTGTGCTGCGGTGACGGCAAAAAGTCTTGGAGTTGATTTTTCTGTTTCCGCAGCAGCGCTTGCTAAAATAGAAGAGATCCCGGGGAGAATGAAATTCATACGGGAAGGGCAAAAATTTACTACAATTATTGACTTTGCGCATACGCCAAGCTCGTTTGAAGGTGTGTTTGCGGCAACGAGAAAGCTGAAGGATCCACACGGAAGACTCATCGCAGTATTTGGATCTGCGGGAGGAGGAAGAGATGTATGGAAACGACCCGAACTTGGAAAAATCGCTGCGCGTAATGCGGATCATATTATTCTTACGGCAGACGACCCGTATGAAGAAGATATAGAAGAAATTTGTGCGGCGATACGCAAAGGCATCGATGCCGAATCATTTCAGGGAAAGGTTGAAATTATTTCCAACAGACAAGAAGCAATTAAAAGTGCATTAGGTATGGCACGATGGAACGATATAGTGTTGTTACTGGGAAAAGGAACCGAGCAGACGCTTATGATCGGGAATGAAAGCATACCGTGGAACGAAGAGGGGCTTGTGATAGAGGAGATACGTAATATGTTATATGACCAGAGGTGATACAAAAACGGTAAAAGCATTTTTGCTGTTACTCGTATTTTTTGCGGGGATAATGCTCTTATTTTTTTACACCGCGAGAAAAAACACGACAGACAGTGTGCAGGTAATAGTGCCGTCACAAGTGAAGCAGGCATCTATGCTAGAATGGGATGATCTTCGTAATTTAAACGATGCTGAGCGGGTGGAGGTGCGTGTAAACGGAGCGAGCGTAATTGCGGAAATGGTGCGCAGTGACGCGCAGCGACAACAGGGGCTTTCAGGAAGAGAAGGACTCGCTGAGAACGAGGGAATGCTGTTTATATTTGATCAACAAGATGCGTATTCGTTTTGGAATAAAGATATGAAATTTCCCATTGATGTGTTGTGGATGGATCATAGCGAGGTGGTTGGCGTATCGTCCTTGCCAATCTATGACGGGCAAGCACCTGCTGTTATCACTGCTCCAACGCCTGTTAGCGTGGTACTTGAGGTTCCTGAAGGGTTTGCACAGAGGCATAACATTATGGTAGGAAATATAATAAACATATATGAAACCAAATAACATTATTTCATTGCTTGTGCTGGTTGCGGTCGCTGGCGCGGGTATTTATTATTTTATGTACCGCACTAATACTACTAGTATGGAAGGAAACATTGTCGTGATCGAAACAGATAAAGGGGTTATTAAAGCAGAGCTTCGACCGGAGGAAGCGCCAAAGACCGTTGCGAATTTTACGGATCTTGTTGGGAAGAAGTTTTATGATGGGCTCGTGTTTCATCGAGTCGTGCCTGATTTTGTGATCCAGGGAGGTGATCCAAAGGGGGATGGCACGGGGGGGTCAGGCACGAATATCCCGCTTGAGATTAAGTGCCAAGATGGATCTATAATGGAGGGAAAGGAGGTGTCATGCGCAGTGGCGCTCCCGCACAGTGATGGAGCGCTCGCAATGGCGCGTTCAGCTGACCCAAACTCTGCAAGCTCTCAGTTTTATATCACACTTGGCGACCAGGCGTTTTTGAATGGAAAATATGCAGTATTTGGATATGTGACGGAAGGAAAAGAGATTGCGCACCTCATTTCGCAAGGGAGCACGATCAAACGAATATATTTGGAAAATAAATGAATGCCTTTACAGTACAAAGCAAAAAACGGTGCAAAAGATCCTACTGATTCATTATCATGAGATGTCATTAAAAGGGGCAAATCGCCCCTTTTTTGAACGAATACTCCTTAGTAATATAAAAAAAGCGCTTCCAAAGGATACATATACATCATGTGAGGTGTGCTTTGGAAGGATTATGGTTCGGCTTACAGAGCATGCAGACGAAGAGGTGGTGCGCGACCACATACAAACGGTTTGTGGCATCGCTAATTTTGCATTTGCCACGTTGCTTTCCTATGACTTTTCTCTTCTTTGCGAGGAAGTAATCACTGCAATTTCTAAGCGAGAATGTACAACATTTCGCGTTTCTGCGCGGAGGGCAGATAAAAATTTCCCGCTTAATTCAAAAGAAATCAACGAACAGCTGGGCGCACTCATTGTGACACGACTCGGAAAGCGCGTCGATTTAGAGAATCCAGACGCGAATTGTCACATCGAGATCGTAGGGAAGCACATTTTTTTATATTTTGAAAAAGAAAAAGGGTGTGGTGGATTACCAGTGGGGTCGGCTGGGAAAGTGCTCTCGCTCATCTCTTCCGGATTTGATTCTCCGGTGGCGTCATGGAAAATGATACGGCGAGGGTGTGAGGTGGTATTTATTCATTTTCATAGTTACCCGTATACATCTCACGCATCGCAGGAAAATGTTCAGGAGATCGTGAAGGTGCTTACAAAATTTCAATATCGATCATTGGTGTTGAGCGTTCCATTTCTGGAAATTCAAAAAATGATTACCGCGTCAGGGATCCCAGAAGGATTGCGCGTGGTATTATATCGGCGGTTTATGATGCGTATTGCGGAGCACGTCGCAAAACAGGAAGGATGCGCCGCACTTGTGACCGGCGATTCGCTCGGGCAAGTAGCATCTCAAACGCTTGAAAATATTGCAGTAATCTCCGCCGCAACTACCATGCCGATTTTTCGACCGCTTATTGGTGAAAACAAGGATGATATCATTACCACGGCAAGCGCTATCGGGACAGCTACGATATCTGCCCAGCCATATGAGGATTGTTGCAGTCTTTTTCTACCTGCCCATCCAGAAACACGAGCACAGATACACGAGGTAGAGCGATGCGAGGCCAAGCTAGAAATTGAAAAAAGTATTACTGATGCCATCGCAGGCATGACGCGCGAAGAAATAATTATATGATACGCGACTTTAAAAATAAAAAAGTGGTTATTATGGGGCTTGGGAGTTATGCGCAGGGGAGTGGCCTTGCTGCGGCACTTTTTTTTGCTAAGGCAGGGGCGAAGGTACTTGTTACCGATAGTAAGCCCGTCTCCTTGTTTACTTCCGCGATAGTAAAACTTAAGAAATATCCAACAGTGCGCTTTGTATTCGGAAAGCATCGGGAGCAGGATTTTGCCACCGCAGACCTTATCATCAAAAATCCTGACGTACCCAAGAGTTCTCCATTTCTTCGTGTCGCAAAAGAGAACGGTGTACCAGTTTGGGGAGACTGGACGGTTTTTTTGGCAGTGAGTGATGCAATGATCATCGGTGTGACCGGTTCAAAAGGAAAAAGCACAACCGCAACGCTTATTCATAACATGGTGCAAACAATCTATCGCGCTCATCTGTGTGGGAATATTGGCGTATCACCGCTCGCACTAGGGGAAAAAATAAAAGATGACGATGTGGTAGTGGCCGAGCTTTCAAGTTGGGGGTTGTACGGGTTTGAGGCGGCGCATATAAGCCCGCACATGGCGGTGATCACAAATCTTTTTCCTGAGCATCTTAATAAATATAAGAATATCGGGGAATATTATAAAGACAAGGAAATAATATTCCGGTATCAACGAGGCGATGACTGGTGTATTGCCAATAGGGATAATACTGAAACGAAAAAACGCGTCATGAAAGCAAAATCAACCGTGCTGTGGTTTTCCAAAAAACCATTTCGCGGGGATGGAGCATATGTGCAAAAAGGAGCTATTGTTTTTGCACACGGAGGAAAAAAGATACGCATATGCGCTATGTCTGATATTCATATTCCCGGCACTCATAACTGTGAAAATGTATTGGCAGCGGTATGCGTGGCTATGTGCATGGGGGTGCCGCCGAAAACCATCAAAAAGGCGATCAGTGATTTTCGTGGAGTTCCGGGAAGAATGGAGGTGGTGCGCACGGTTAAGGGGGTTACGTATTATAATGACACCACCGCGACCATGCCTGATGCGACAATTGCCGCGCTCGATGTGCTTTCGGGGAAGCATGTAATATTGCTTGCGGGCGGTGCTGATAAAAAGCTTGATTATCGTGAGCTTGCGCGCGCAATTAAGCGCCATGCGCCGAAGCTTGTGCTATTTAGTGGGGCCGCAACAGAGAAGCTCATACAGGAACTTAAAAAAATAAAATACACCAAAGAGCTGAGCGTCGTTACCAGTATGAAAGAAGCGGTACACATCGCGCATAGCGAGGCAAAGAAGGGGGGTGTTGTGCTTCTTTCCCCTGGCGCAGCGAGTTTCGGTATTTTCAAAAACGAATTTGATCGTGGTGACCAATTCTCAGCACACGTACGAAAACTTTCTTAATATAGGGCTAGAGCTCTTTTACCATGTAGGTGTTTTTGAGTGTGTAGCCAAGCTTGTCGTAGTAGCCACGCACCCCCGCGCCCGCGATCACCGCCATTTTCTTCATCTTAAATTCTTTTTTCGCGATGCGCTCTGCTTCCGCAAGTAATTTTTTACCAAGCCCTTTGTGTTGTTTTCCTTTTGAAGCGATTTTTCCTTTGAGAAGGGGTACAACTTCTCCGTAGGTATGGATCTCTCGGATGAGTGCGGCACCTGCAAGCGCGGGGAAAAGCATATGCGCGTCCTGGGGAGGAATGCGCAAGCGCAATAACGCGATGAGCTTATTGTTTTTTATGTCGTCAAAGGACAAGAATATTTCTTTACCACCCGAGGCAGCATAGTCTATGCGGGTGAGCTTTACATTGCTTGAGAGTGCGGTGTCGCCTTTGATCTCGCGACAGCGGATACAACGACATACGACCCCATCTTTTTTCATTTTTGCATGAATAACCTGGCGGAGATTTGATACGGTGCTCCCTGCCTCAATGCTTGGCGCAGGAATGTCGCGGATGATGCGTACAATTCGGCAGTATTCCGGCACATAGCTTTTTGCTTTAGTGATAATTGAAATAAGTTGGCGGTCGGTATAAGGGTGGTATGCGCCTTTTTTCCACATACGGTACAATTCGGTGTTTTTAACGACCATACATGGATAAATCTTGAGCATGTCTGGCTGAAAGCGTTGATCGGTGAAAAGTGTTTTAAACATTGCTGTATCACGAGCGGGGGTGGAGCCAGGGAGGTTTGGCATCATATGATAATTGATCTTGAACCCAGCATTTTTAAGTAACGCGGTGGCGCGTGCAACGGCGTCGATGTGATGTCCTCGTTTTGAAATATCAAGCACATCGTCATAGACGCTCTGCACGCCAAGCTCTACGCGTGTGCACCCGTACATACGCATGCGCTTTACCTCCTCTTCAGTTACCCAGTCAGGGCGAGTTTCGAGTGTTAGCCCTACAAGTTTATGTATAGCATGTTTACGGTTATATTCTTGGAGAGTTGTAAGAGGGGCACCTGTTTTTTTCCGCACAGAACCCTTTTCGTTTAATGCCTCATAGAGCCGCGCAATGTAGTGTTCTTGGAATTTATGGGGGATAGAAGACCACGTGCCTCCAATGACAATAATCTCGATCTTGTCAGTCGCGTGCCCCTGTGCTGAGAGAGAAGCGAGACGACTTGTCACTTGAAGGTAGGGATCAAAATGGTTAGCAATTGCGCGCATGACCGCTGGCTCATTGGAAAGATAGCTTTTAGGCATACCGCGTTCGGTGGGGCAGAAGACGCACGTTCCTGGGCATGAGCCGTTAGGCGTCATCACGGTGATAGCGGCAATGCCTGAGAGCGTCCGTATTTTTCTTTTTATAATAATGCGGGCAAGCGCCGCATGGGGTGCCATTTTTTTTGCTTTGAGGAGTTTTTGATACGCAGCAAAGAGGGCAACGTTAGATGCGAGCCCTTCGGTCCTGCCAGAAGCATGCGCTCGTCTAATTATATCAAAGGAAGTATCCGTGAGCGTTTTATCGCTCGCTGCTTCTAGAATTATTTTTTCAGGTATTGTTAGCATGTTCTTAAGATCGCAAAATGATATTTTTGTATTGAGCTAGTAGCGTGTTTTCGGATGCTCCACGCTCCCAAAAAGCGGCTGAAGTGTGTTCCTGACGCATGACCGCGTACACCAGGCGTTTTTGGGAGCGTGGAACACATAAGGGCGCACAAAAAGTACTATTTTGTAATCAATAATACTTAATGGTACGCTTGGAGCATGCACACACAGTATGCCCAATATCTCATAGAAAAGACAAGAGCGGACTACGATGCCATCGCCCCCGCTTTTGACCGTACGCGCGCATATGTATGGAAGGAGCTGGAATTGTTTACGGCACGCGCAAAAGAAGGACAGCGCGTTCTGGACTTTGGGTGTGGGAATGGGCGCCTTTTTGAATTATTCAAAGGCAAGAATATCTCTTACACAGGGATAGATCAATCAGGAGCATTGATTGCCCATGCACAAGAACGGCACAAGGAGGATGTGGCGCGTGGCATTGCACAGTTTATAGAAGGTGCAGGCGACCCGCTTCCATTTCCAGACGCATCATTTGATTGTGTATTTTCTATCGCAGCAATACATCACATCCCTTCGATGAAAAAAAGAGAGGTAATGATGAAAGAGTTGCGGCGAGTGCTTGTGCCTGGCGGCACCCTTGTGGTCACCGTATGGAATTTATGGCAAAAAGAGTATCGCGCGCTTATATTTCGCGCGACAATACATAAAATCATGGGCCGATCGCAACTCGATCTTTTTGATGTATTCGTGCCGTGGAAGAACAGTGCGGGGAAGGCAGAGGCACAGCGCTATTATCATTGCTTTTCTTTATTTTCATTGAAGCGGCTTGTTCGCCGTGCTGGGTTTTCACTTGATGAAGCGGGGTATTTTGGAGGAAAGCACAGCATATTTAATATTTACGTTATTGCAGTAAAGGAGTAGAATGCGCATACAATATGACAGTATTTTCTAGACAAATCATCGATATCTCGTTTGCGTCCATTATGAAGGTCGCAGCGGTTGTACTTGGGTTGGCGCTTATGTATTCTGTAAAAGAGGTCATCGCACTGGTATTTCTTGCAATTATTATCGCTTCTACCGTTGATCGATGGGCGAGCTTTTTCGAGCGTCACCGCATTCCCCGCATGGGGGGCGTGGCTCTGGTGTATGCGGGGTTTGTTGGATTTATTGTTGTGATATTGTATTTTATTGTTCCGCCTATTCTTGAAGAGGTAAAGCAGTTAGTGGTATTTCTCCCTGACTATTACAACGTTGCGGCAAAGCAGATCTTTCGAACCACGCGAGGTATTTCTCCTGAGTATGCGCGGAATATGCAGGATTTCGTAGCTGGGCTTGAGGCGCGTATTACGGGGTTTACCTCGGGCGCGCTGTCTACCGCCGCAAATGTTTTTGGAGGCGTGGTGTCGTTTGGTGTGGTGATCGTGATCTCATTTTATCTCGCGATGCAAAAGAGAGGCGTGGAAAATTTTTTACGGCTTGTGACACCAAGAGCACAGGAAGAATATGTTCTTAATGTGTGGCAGCGCGTGGAGATAAAGCTTGGAAA
>JANLHQ010000096.1 GCA_024654415.1 Candidatus Azambacteria bacterium
CACGACCGAAAAACACAGTATCATAAGAAGGTATAAGGGGAACGAGTGCGTGTCAGGGAATGAAGAAAACATTCGCAAATGGATTGTGCCACTATAATACGCAAACCATGTGTTTGCGAGAATTGCAATATTCGCCCACGCAGTGCCGTATAGCGCTGTATTAACTGTAAGCGCCCAGAATTCTGAGAAGCGATCTACGTTCATTGTATATGCAAGTATCAGCTGAAGAATCCCCACCATCACCACAATAATGCCGGAATACACGACATTCAGCGCAATACGCGCAATATTTTTATGTGTCGCGACACTGCGCACGACAAAAAAGAGCATCCCGAGGTTTAGGAAGTAGATAATGCGCTTCACTCCCCCGCTGACATCTTCTGCTCCCACAAGCGATGCAAAAGAAATGAGTACGAGTACTGTAGATAGAAATTCAATGGGCCACTGCCTCCATGCATATATGATGCTGTGCCACACATTTTTTCTTGCCATACTCATAAGCGAGTACACCTCGCCGGTAATATGACGCATTCGTTCGGCATTAAGGAGCCACCGGAAGAATACGATAAGCACTACAATGCGCCACATGTTCAACGAATCAAACTGTTCTGTAATGGGGAGTGCCACGAAGATAGGAATAGAGCGCGCAATGAGAAGAACTGTTTCCTCGAGCGTGCTAAAGAGTGAAAAAAATACGACAATACCCATGGAAAACAGGAATGCTTCACGGGGAAGCCCGCCAAACACCACTGCCACAGTCGTTGCGAGCTGTATTGCAAATACAATATTTAATTTAGTTATGTAGCGTTTCATCTATTTTTTTAGGACTTTTCTTAATACATAACCACGCAATGGCGCCGATAAAAAGAATGAGCCCCAGTATACTTAAAAACACTCCCCTCTTCAAGGGCGGGGAGGTATAGCGCAGACGCACCTCATGCGTTCCTGCTGGTACGCGCACTGCCTGGAATAAATAATTTGCACGGAATACTTCTTGTGTTTTTCCATCAACGAAAGCAGTCCACCCCGGGTAATATGATTGGTTCATGAACAACAGCGCCGCCTTATT
>JANLHQ010000002.1 GCA_024654415.1 Candidatus Azambacteria bacterium
GGGGCACATAAAAATAAACCGGGCCTATAGCTTAGTGGTAAAGCGCGCGCATGGCATGCGTGATATTGGAGTCCGATTCTCCATAGGTCCACAAATATCCATGATAAATAAAAACCCTCAAAAAATACTTATTATGGGAGATGCCGGGAGAGGTAAATCAACCTTGGCATCGCACCTTTCAAAGAAATTAAACATACAGCATCATTCTACAGATGATTACTATTACGAAGTAAAATTCTCAAAACCGAGAGATAAACAGCAAAGCATAGACGAAATCTCAAAGCTGTATCATGCTCAAGAATGGATTATTGAAGGCACAACCCATCACTTGCTTGAGCTAGGTCTTTTATCTGCGGACTTAATTATTCATCTCACGCATAAAAATATAGTGTACCAATGGGCCTGCCTCATTAATAGGCACTTCAAAAGGGACAATGAAAGTTGGTGGGATTTATTCCAACTCATGAAACATGTTTTGTATAAAAGATATGGGTGGGGGTATAAGAGAGGGAAGATGAGCACTTCTGAACTCATTGCTCCACATAAAAGAAAAGTTGTTATGCTTTCATCCTTCAAAGAAATAAATGATTTTATAAATAATTCCTAAAACCCTTTTACTCTTTCATGAACATCGAACTTGAAGCAAAATTTTTAGATATTGATGCAACAAAGCTTCGCGCATTACTTACAGAAAAAGGAGCGATTTTGATACATCCCGAACGGTTGATGCGAAGGAGGGTTTACGATTATCCCGACAAACGCCTTAAAAAAATCGGTGGGTGGATACGCGTGCGCGACGAAGGAGATACGGTTACACTTGCATATAAACAACTGACGGACAGAACATTAGCGGGAACGAAAGAGATCTCACTAGTAGTTGAGGATTTTGATACAATTTCAAATCTCCTACTTGCTATTGGATTGAATAACAAATCATACCAAGAAACAAAGCGCGAGCGATGGGACCTTAATGGCGTAGAAGTAACCATCGATACCTGGCCGTGGATACCGCCGTTTGTAGAAATTGAAGGTATAAGCGAGGAAAAGCTAAAAGGAGTAGCAAAACAACTGGGTCTTGATTGGAGTAAGGCAATGCACGGCAGTGTAGAAACTGCGTATCAAGCATACTATGGTGTTTCCGACGAAGAAATCGACGGATGGGAAAGTATCACATTTGTCCCTGTGCCGGATTGGCTTGAAGTGCGCAGGAAATAGTAAATATATGAATCTCAAACCATGGAACCAACTTCACGCTCTTTAGAAATCGCTCGCTCATATCTCGGCAAAGAGGTTGAGGTAACCATAGACCGCCCTCTTGGTACAAAACATCCAACGCATGGATTTGTGTACGAAGTGAATTACGGGTTTCTTGAAGGAGTCAAAGCGCCTGATGGTGAAAATCTAGACGCATACTATCTCGGCGTGAATGAGCCGCTTCAAAAAGCAAAAGGAACCTGTGTTGCGATAGCGCACCGTAACGACAATGATGATGATAAGCTAATCGTGTTGGCAAAAGGAATTAAAATGCCTGACGAAGAAATCCTATTAAAAATCCATTTTCAAGAGCAATGGTTTGATACAGAGATTATTAGATAATTAAAAATACTTACCCTATGTCATTCACCAACTTTTTTGAATTAATCACCTCTATCACCGGAATACTGATGTCCCTTGGCTATTTTCTTCAAGCACACAAGCTCTTCAAAACGAAGTCGTCGCATGACATTTCACTCGCGCAATACGTGGTTCTTGGTATCGGTACGCTGACATGGACCGCATATGGCATATACACGCGCGACATGGTTATCATACTTGGCTTTCTTCTTGGTGCTATTGGCTCATGGCTTGTGCTCTTTCTCACACTAAAATATCGCGC
>JANLHQ010000004.1 GCA_024654415.1 Candidatus Azambacteria bacterium
TGCTCTGCGGCATATCCAGCAAGCATCACCGAGAGGTCGCTCAGAAATTCAGTGCGTGTATGCAGATGCCTATCCTCCAGAGGCAACTTTAATGTATACCCTCCCGCGCGACCGCGAGAAATAATAGAAATCTTATGTACGGGGTCGGTACCCGGCAACATCGCCGCAACAAGCGCATGCCCTGCTTCGTGATATGCAGTGATCTCTTTCTCTTTTAAAGAAAAAATATGGCTTTTTCGCTCTGGGCCGAGCAATACTTTCTCGATTGATTCAAATAATTCATCCTGCGATACGATTGTTTTATTCCTTCTCGCCGCAAGAATTGCCCCCTCATTCATAATATTAGCAAGGTCGGCGCCAGAAAACCCGGGCGTCCGCTCTGCAACCTGCCGAAGATTTACGTCTTCTGCAAGCGGTTTTTTAAGAGCGTGAATCTTAAGGATCTGCTCACGATCATTGATATCTGGCTCATCCAATGTTACGCGTCGATCAAACCTCCCCGGACGCAACAGAGCGGGGTCAAGGATGTCTGGGCGGTTTGTCGCCGCCATTACGATAACGTTCGTCTCCCGTTCAAACCCGTCCATCTCCACCAGAATCTGGTTTAGTGTTTGTTCGCGTTCATCGTGCCCACCACCAACCCCTGCGCCGCGATGACGCCCAATGGCATCTAATTCATCGATAAAGAGAATCGCTGGTGAATTTTGTTTCGCAGTTGCGAATGTATCCCGCACGCGCGACGCACCGACACCCACAAACATTTCAACGAATTCAGAGCCGGAAATATGAAAAAATGGCACCTCCGCCTCCCCCGCAACCGCGCGTGCAAGCAATGTTTTCCCCGTACCCGGAGGGCCCATAAGAAGCACGCCCCGAGGTATTTTGGCGCCGATATCAATAAATTTTTTCGGGTTTTTTAAAAAATCAATAATCTCATGCAATTCTTCTTTTGCTTCTTTTAATCCCGCGACATCAGCAAAGGTGACTTTCTCACCCTTTCCCGCCATGCGCGCTTTTGATTTACTGAATGAAAATGCCTGTAATGACCCTTTTTGTGCCTGGCGAAACATAAACCAAATAAGCACACCGATGAGAAGGAATGGTAATAAGAATGGGAGGATCGCTCCAATCCAAAAAAGTGCGCCCGATGGCTCCTTTACCGTAATATTCACCGCGCGAAGTTTTTCGGCATCCACGCCATAATTTTTAAGTGACTCCGTGAGCGATGCCTCGTTCTCCTTCTTCACATCTTCCTTTTTTTCATCTTTCAAAACCACATGAAGATCACTTCCTTCAACGGTGATCTCAGCCACCACTCCTTCGTTCACCTGCGTGGCAAGCACTGAAAGTGCTACCACCTCTACTTTTTCTGCCGGCGCTCGCATAAACGAAAAAAGCGCAGAAATTACCGCAAACACTACTACTGCATATAATACATTTTTTGTGAAAAGTTTCATTGTTTTCTCATTCTACCTATATTTCTTTAATTAGACAACATGA
>JANLHQ010000019.1 GCA_024654415.1 Candidatus Azambacteria bacterium
TCATCCTGATTATTTTGCCAAGCCGGAGGATTACCGGAAGGCATTTGTAAAATTTGTTGCGCTCATTCCGAGCACAGGATTTTTAGTGATGAGTGATGACGATGAGGTGCTTGCGGAGATTGCGCGAAGTGCTGCCTGCAAAGTAGTCGTGGTTAGAGAAGAGAGTGCTGAGAAATTTTCACTACATTCTCCCGGTGCTCATTATCAACTCGATGCGAATCTTGCATATCGTGCCGCTCTCGAGTGCGGTGTTGCTCCTGATGTCGCGCGCGCCGCGCTCGAAGCATTTCAAGGAACCACTCGCCGACTCGAACTGGTCGGTGAGTGCAATGGCGCAACGGTCATTGATGATTATGCGCATCACCCGACAGAAATCAAGGCAACACTGAAAGGGGTCTCTGAAAAATATAAAGGAAAGCATATTTTTGCGATATTCCAGCCACATACGTATTCGCGCACAAAAGCGCTTTTTGATGAGTTTGCCGCTGCATTTGCGGATGCGGACAGTGTTGTACTCACAAGTGTGTATGCCTCTGCGCGAGAGAAAAAAGAGGGGAATGAGAATGACGTCGATATGGAGGTAATGGTGGGCATGGTAAACGAACAAGCAGGGAAGAAAAAAGCAATATATATTGAAGATCGGAATGCTGTCATCGACTATGTAAAGGCGCATACCAAAAAAAACACGGTAATTATCACATTAGGTGCGGGCGATATGTGGCAAGTGGCACGAGCATTGTGTTGACGCACTAACGGGAATAGGTGAGGGAGATGAAAACGGCTCCGCAGAGTTGTTTTCTATTGTTTTTGTGTAAGGGCTTGCAATATGTTTTAATTATGGTACATTGGGTACGTTGTTTTTAAGAGTATATATATGGAACAAACGGAAAAAATAAATCCCGCGGCTATGGAAACGCTTCAAAAAATGGTTGAAGCGGGTGTTCATATTGGGCATAAGAAGGCAAAGGGGCATCCAAAGATGAAGCCATTCCTTTTTGGGATTAGACAAGGAGTGCAGATCATCAATGTAGAAAAGACGCTTGAAAAGCTTGAAGAAGCGGCGGAATTCCTAAAAAAGACTGCAGCGAAGGGTGGTGTCATAATTTTTGTCGCCACGCGAGTGCCGGGTAAGTTATTAATTCAAAAAGCAGCAACCGATGCCGGGTCATTGTATGTAGTAGAACGATGGATTGGCGGTACGCTTACAAACTTCCCCAATCTTTCAAAGCGTTTGCAATATTTTCTTGAGCAAGAAGAGAAGAAGGGTAAGGGGGAGCTTGTAAAATATTCTAAGAAAGAACAATTGCTCATGAGTCGAGAGATCGAAACACTTGAAAAAAAGATGGGGGGCATCAAGACGCTTAAGAAAAAACCGGATGCGTTGGTAGTCATCGACATTGATGAACATTTGTCGGCAGTACGCGAAGCGACAAAGATGGGAGTCCCTGTGGTTGCTATCACCGATACCAATACTAATCCAACACTCGTTGCGTACCCTATTCCTGCAAACGACAAATCAGTAAAATCATTAACTATGATTCTCGATCGGTTAGTGAGCGCGGTGAAAGAAGGAAAGGCAGAAATTCGTCAGCCAGCTGAGGTGACAACAGAGAAACAAGTACAGGCATAATTAGCACTCTTTTTTATGGCAATCGCACTCGAAAAAATCCAAAGATTACGCGAGAAAACTATGGCGGCGCTCAACGACGTAAAAAAAGCGCTCGACGAGGCACAAGGTGATGAAGAAAAAGCCCTCTTTATTTTAAAGAAAACAGGGAAAATCATAGCAGATAAAAAATCTTCGCGAGAGACAAAAGCAGGTATGGTCACCTCATATATGCATGGCGAGGGAAGAATCGGTGTACTTCTGGAATTACGATGTGAAACGGATTTTGTCGCAAAAAACGAGGAGTTCAAATTGCTTGCGCATGATATCGCGCTCCATATCGCAGCGATGGATCCCCGATATGTAAAACCAGAGGAGGTGCCCGTAGATGTACTTGCAACAGAAACGAAGATGTTCGAAGAGCAAACAAGTGAGCTTAATAAACCCGCAGAAATAGTGAAGCAGATCATCGATGGTAAGGTGAAAAAGTTTTATGATGATGTGTGCCTACTCAACCAGCCATTTGTAAAGGATGATAGTATGACCGTGAAAGACCGTATCGCTGAAGGTATTTCAAAGCTAGGAGAAAATATCGAAGTAGGGCGGTTTGCGCGGTTCGCGATGTAATATGTTCCCGTTTTGCCTGCGCGTTTTGCGCAGGCACAAAACGCAACCCCATCTTCTTATAACTGTATAATAAATAATGGGTATCTCCCTCTCTCTCGTTTTCGGAATCCTCTCGCTCGCCTCGTTTGGCGGAGCGATGTTTATAATAGCGAAGAAGGTGCCAACGCTCATACAAATTCCAATGGAGTCGCTTCCTAATCAAGAAACGTTTTTCGCATATATCGCGAGAATTGTACGAGTACTAGCGACTACGCTTCATCCGAAGCGGATCAAGATGTATGCGCTCGCGCAGGTTGCGAAAGTATTGCATACATCGCGTCTCATTTCCTTTAAAATGCATCGATTTATTGATACAATGGCACATACAGCAAAGAAGAAATCACAGGAGATGGAGCAAGAACATCGATTATTGTCTGATGCAAAGCAGGAAGAAGATGATAAGAGTAAAGAGGAAAGTAAGCAGGAAGAAGAGAGTAATACACAGCATATCCAATAAGAGGGAGGAGAGCACGCCACCTTAGCTCAGCGGCAGAGCAACTGTTTTGTAAACAGTAGGTCTTCGGTTCAAATCCGAAAGGTGGCTCCAGTATACGAATGCGCAGATGGCGGAGCGGCCAATCGCACCCCGATAACAAATAAATAATATCCAAAGTGCGTCGGTGGCGGAGCGGTCAATCGCACTTGACTGTAAATCAAGCGCCCTTGTGGCTACGCAGGTTCAAATCCTGCCCGACGCACTTTGGATGGTATGATTGAAATCGGGACGCCCGAACGGGCTACGCAGGTTCAAATCCTGCTCTGCGCACCACATGTATAAACTTATTTTTAGACTATGCTGACATATAGTGAATTACGAAGAGGGACATTTATTTTAGTAGACGGCGAACCATGGGTCGTCGAGGAATTTGAATTTCTACGCATGCAGCAGCGCAAACCGGTTGCGAAAGTAAAGATGAAAAGCGTTCTCACCGGCAAGGTACAGGAGCGAACATTTCATCAAAATGAATCAGTAGAAGAGGCGGTGCTTGAAAAAATACCCGCACGGTTTTTATACGAAAGTCGTGGCACATACTGGTTTGATGCCCCAGAAGATCCAAAAAATCGCTTCTCTTTTACGAAGGAAGAGATCGCCAACATCGCACCATTTTTAAAGCCAAACCTTGAAGTGATCGCGTTAAAATTTGACGAAAAGATTATAAACATCGAGCCACCAATTAAGGTGGATTATAAGGTGGTCATGGCACCACCAGCTATTCGTGGTAATACTGCGCAAGGAGGTAATAAAACGGTCACACTTGAAAATGGGCTGGAGGTTCAGGTTCCATTATTTGTAAACGAAGGAGATACTATTCGTGTGAATACAGAGCTAAAATCATACGTTGAACGGGTCGGGAAAGAGTAATAGATTTGGTTGACAAAACCTGTATATGCGGTACCATCGCTGTAAAAGCGATGGTTTGTTTTTTGAGGGACATCGTATGTTGAAATTACGAACATTAACAATAGAGGAGGCAAGGTAATGACAGCGTATTTATGCAAAGGGCACCCGCCCTTTATTCACAGGTGCATTGAACTCGTGGTGAGTGAAGCAAAGAGGAGGGAGATTAAAACTTCATTTGAGCCTCAAAAGACATGTATTTTACTAAGCTGTGAGCAGGTGGACGCAGTTTTGGTCCACATAGCCAACGTTCATTCGCCAAAAGATCTTCATGAGCCAGAATGGGAGTCCGTGGTAGAGTATCATATACATGATTTTGCGTGCGGAAAATGCGGCAGTTGCTACAGGGATGAAGTACTAAAAGCGGCGCAAGGAATTGGTGTGCTGTAGCGAACTTTGATACACTGAAAGGAGAATTATATGGAAAAAGAACCGCCATACCAACTTCCCTTAGGGGGCCCTGAAACCGATGAAGAGATCGGAGAAGAAGCAAAGCGCGCTGTTGCAGAAGAGAAAGAGATAAAAAGAGAGGAAGAGCTTATTGCTGAGGCGAAAAAGGAGTATGGATTCGTGTCAGCAGAAGATCGTCGTAAAAGTGCAAAGAAAAGCAGAGAAGATTGGCTTGCACTTCGTAAAACGCTCTTTAAGGAAAAAGAAGAATAATTTTTTCTCGAATGAAGGGAGGGCTGTCATGGAGGAATGCAAAAAACATTCTCGAGAAATACATTACCAGATCGAGCGTATAGCGGAGCGCTACATCATTGATACTGGTGTTCGGCCTGTGGTTAGTGCCGTCATATTGCCGTGCGACAAAATAGAAGAAATATTGGAGAATATTGCCGCACGAGCGAAGGGGCCCAAGAAGAATCACTGCCCGACACCTCGCGCAGTGAAGCACAATGATGGATCTCCCCAGCTTTTTTGCAAACGTTGCGGAGATTTTCTTACTCTTGAAGTAGAGGATGCCTATCGAGAGGTGGTTTTAAAACGCCTCTCATGTGAAAAACACAGCCCCCAGTCGTAAGACGGGGGCTGTAACTTTTTTATAAATAGAGTAGTCTTATAGAATGATAAAGCATATGGATTTATATAGAATACAGCGATTTCCCACCCCTATTTTTTCAGCTATTTTTATTATAGTAAGTGTATTTGGATTATTTTCAATATTTAATGGTGCTCACGCTGCCACTGAATCAATCGCCATTATCCGTGAGAACTGTGCTAATAAATCAATCCCGACTGCTAATTGCTATACCGCACTCTCTCTATGGGAAGCGGCAGAAAACAGAAACCTAGTCACCGCTGACCAGATAGCAATCGCGCAAATTGAGGGCGCTTGGACTAGCCCAGATACTACGCCGGTAACCATAAACGGATGGACCACCGATGCTACCCATTACGTTAAAATCTATACAACATCTGAGGCGCGGCATACAGGGAAGTGGGATAATATCAAGTATCGGCTGGAGAGTGGTAATTGGGGGGCACATATTATAGATAATCAACAGAATTATACTAGAATCGAAGGGCTACAAATACTACATTCTGGGGGAGGAGACTCTAGCTCTGGTATATACAGCGTGAGCTACGCAGGGGTTGTTGTAAAAGATGCCATTGTTAAAAAAACATCTACTAGTATTGGAGAGGGAATAAAGATAGTCGGTACAAGTGCGGGCAGTTCTGGTGTGGTGAATAGTGTTGCATACGGTGGTTGGAATTTTGGCATAAATATTGCAACGTTTGGTGGGTATGGGTATGCCTATAACACAACAAGTTACGGGAATAATTATGGGTACAATGGATTTTATGTCCAAAACCTCAAAAATTGTATCGGGGCATCAAATTCTATTGCCGATTTTGCTAGAGATGTAGTTGCTTCCTATTCTGTTTTTACTACCGCGTGCGCAAGTAGCGATGCAACTGCCAATATTTTCACAGATACCGGCTCTCGGATTAATCAAACTTTCAGTTTTGTAAATCCCGCTGCTGGAGATTTCCACCTCTCTTCATCAGACACCGCCGCTAAAGACTTCGGCACGAATCTATCGGCCGACTCAATCTATGCATTCTCTACCGATGTTGATGGACAAACACGCTCAGGCACATGGGATATAGGAGCTGATGAATACCAACAGGGGGGAGCCACACCGCCTCCTCCACCAGTCATTACCGATACCAGTGCGCCCAGCATTTCAGCAGGAGCGCCCACAAGTACACTCCCATCTACCACCACACAAACAACGCTTTCAGTTACCACTGATGAGAATGCGACATGTAAATATAGTGCTACTGCAAACACAAGCTACGCCGCACTCACCAACACATTCACGGGCGC
>JANLHQ010000023.1 GCA_024654415.1 Candidatus Azambacteria bacterium
CGGCATTTCATCAAGCACTGAGAGGTCGAGATCGCCGTATATTGTAAGGGTAAGTGTTCGAGGGATTGGTGTTGCGGTCATGCTTAAAAAATGGGGTAGGGGAGTATGCGCCGCGGTTGCTGTATCTGTGCTATTTCGTTTTGTGAGCGCGGCTCGCTGCGCAACCCCAAAGCGATGCTGTTCATCAAGTACGGCGAGTGCAATCGCACGAAAGGAAACCGTGTGCGCAATTAATGCATGCGTTCCCACAACAACCTTAAGGCGTCCGGATCGGACCTCTGCGAGAAAATCTGTCTTTTTCATTTTACGCACTGTATCAAGCTCCCCGTCATATATAAGCGCACTGCTTCCAGTGAGTAGACCGACATCGAGATGAAATGGGGTAAACAGTTTTGTAAAACTTGCGAAGTGTTGCCGTGCAAGTACCTCAGTTGGTGCCATCACCGCGCTTTGCCACCCGTTGTGTGCGGTATTAATAATCGCAATTGCCGCCACCACGGTCTTTCCTGATCCGACGTCTCCTTCTAAAAGACGGTTCATCGGAGTATTTTTTTCCATATCCAGAAGGATTTCCCATGCGGCTTTCCGCTGTGCTTGCGTGAGCTGAAAGGGGAGTCCGTCAACAAACGATTTTACTGTAGTGAGATCAAATGGAATCTGTGTCGCGAGTGAGTGCTTTATCTCTCTACGCGCTTCTCCTATAAGGAGCTGGGGTACGAACAGTTCCTCAAAAGCGATACGATGTCGTGCCGCGTCCGCTTCTTTTTGTGTGCGTGGAAAATGAATACCCGTTATTGCGTCATGTAAGGAAAGGAGATGTTGGCGTTTTATAATATCGTGGGGGAGTGTTTCTGTGATGTCCGCGATATGTGCAAGTGCATTTTTTACAAGATAGCGAAGCCAGCGTGAAGTGATTCCTGCGGTTTCACTATACACAGGCACGATCCTCCCGGTATGCGTAGTGTGGCTGTCTGCGCCCAGTAGCTCATATGCAGGGTTTTGCATAGTATATCCACCATGATCGTTCATGGTGATCTTTCCCGATAGACTTATGTGCTTCCCACGAACGAGTGTCCGTGATAAAAAGGGCTGATTGAACCATACCACATCGATTGTACTGCCATCATCCGCAACGGTTGCACGCAATAAGTGCATACCTCGCTTCCATGTGCGAACACTTTCCGTACTCTCGATAGTTCCTTGTATTGTCACCGTTGATCCAGGTGCCGCATCAGCGACATGTATTATATGAGAAAAATCCTCATAGCGCGTAGGTATATGAAATAAGAGATCATGTATAGTGGTGATCCCAAGTCCTTTTAGTGGTTTAAGAATTGATGTATTCACCCCTTTGAGTCGTTCAATGGGTGTGTTCATCTCTAATGATGGGGTGCGGGATGCCATTGTTTCACTATATCACTTTGTTGTGGTATAATAAACGATAGAAAAAATAAAATACACATGGAGCATTTACATAAGAAACAAATCATCGGTATTATAGTGTTTGGAGTCGTTGTTATAGCGCTTGGCTTTCTTGTAAGCGCCATCCTAAAGCAGAGAAAGGCTGAGCAACCCTCAGGGCAACCGGCGACCGAACAAGAACAACAAACAGCAACCGCAAAACTTCTTGCAACTGATCCTGCAGACCCGTCACACATCAACAATATTAAATATATCCGAGAAGGGTTAGAAAAGTATTACAACGATAAGAAAATGTATCCCAAGAATCTTGATGAGCTCGTACCAACGTATGCGCGCATTTTACCAAAATACTCATCATCAAGGGATTATTTTTATGCATATTATCCAGAGGCAAAACCAACGGCGTATCATATCGGCACATTACTGGGCGGCAGAAACCAAGCGTCGCCACAAGCATTTGCAACAGATGCAGATCTTAATTCTGAGAAGGCTGGTTATATTGGAGGATTTAATGGCGCAGACCCTATCTACGACATAAAGGGCGGGAAATAACCATATTTTTCATTTTTTACAAAGGGGAGTGGTAATCAGTACCATACAATACCATAGCGTCGCAAAAGATATATTGTGCGACGCTATGGTATCTAAAAGAAGACGGGCCTTTATACGCCTCCCTTCTTCTTAAGGCGCTCTGTAGTGCCTCAGGAGCGATTATTTCTGGTTCTTGATAATATCTAACGCACGCTGATATGCGTCCTGCGTAATACGTAGTACTCCCTGTAGCGGTTCTTTCACGGGCGTTGGCGCTTTTTCAAGTATCTGTAGTAATGATTCTTGTTGTTTAGCCACAACATCACTTGCTTTTTGTGCAAGTGCTTTTGCTTGAGCGTCAGCGGCGTCCGCCGCCTTTTGCTTTAAGCTCGCGATCACATCATCAGCAAGCTTGGTATACCCAGCTTTTACTTTCTCAACATTCTTTTGACTCATTTTCTGCAGGCGCTCGAGATCGGAAAGCTCATCGAGGCGTTCCTGCATCAGGGTGAGCTTGAGTTCTATCTTTTTTGATTCATCCCGTGTAAGGATATTCAAGTCAATCCATTCTGCCGTCGTATCGAGAAAATACGCTATGCTGTCTGGGCCAACACCACCAGTGGCTGTATTGTCCCCGACTATATATGCGGTACCAATAAAAAACGCCGCGAATATCGCAATCCCTAATAGTAATTGTTTTATCATATAATACTTATAATACCATACCTAAGGAAAACGCAGTATTGTGCATACAAAAAGAAGTACCACTCTCCCCTATTGCCCTGCGAGATTTTTTAGTATATATGATACACTAAATACATTATGGAAATTATTTTATTTGGGCTATTGATCGCTTTATCTGCATTTTTCTCAGCGTCTGAAACGGCGTTTTTTAGTTTACGTATGAGCAGGATACGGATCATGCGAAAAAGAAAACGGAAAAACGCCGCCATTATTCAAAAGCTGAAGTCGCGGCCACAGCGCCTGCTTATAACCATTCTTATTGGAAATAATGCCGTAAACCTCTTTACTGCGTCATACGCCACGGTGATTGCGTCGCAATACTTTGGGTCAGCCGCACTTGGTATTGCAACGGGCGTTGTAACACTTTTTATACTCATTGGCGGTGAGATAATCCCTAAATCGTTTGCATACAGCCATAATGAACGGGTTGCTATCACGCTCGCGTGGCCGATATATCTTTTAGATATCATTTTTTCACCGCTTTCATTTTTTCTTCTGAAGCTAAGTACTTTTATGAATAAAGCTTTTATTACGAAACAAGCGGTCGGCATCACGGAAGAAGAAATCATGGTTATGGCGCGCATGGGTGTTGAAAGTGGCGCAATAGAGTATCGTGAGCACGAAATGATAGAGAACGTTTTTAAATTTGATGATGTTTCGGTCGGAGAAATAATGACGCCACGGTATAAAATAGATATGGTAAACGGGACGACCCCGGTAGAGCAGATTGCGCACTTCATTTCTCACTCAGGGTTTTCTCGATTCCCCGTCTATGGTGATAACGATACGGATAAAATAATTGGTTACATCCATGTGAATCAAATCATGAAGGTACTTAATTCCGATAAGAGGGACGAGCCCGTTCAAGAATTCATCTCCCCTGTCGATGCGGTACCTGAAGCGATGAAAATTGAAAGGCTCTTCCGGCTTATGAATAAAAATAATGTGCACATGTACCTTGTGCACAGCGATGAGGATCCCGATGATGTCATCGGGCTAGTCACCATGGAGGACATTCTAGAGCAGATCGTAGGAGAAATAGAGGACGAGACAGATAAGTAGGAAAAATACACGCCGAATAAAAAAAACCGCCGTTCGCTTTTAGCTACTAGGCGGTCTTGTTCTTCATCCACAGGCACATCCGCAGAAATACTCCTTGCACTTATCACACCATCTGCATTGGTTTCTTCTGATGATATTTCCTCCACACTCAGAATGGGTCCCAACCACCCTTTTTTTGTTTTTATCGAAATGTTTCTCTTGTAATTTCTTCAGGGCGCGAAGAACGTCCGTGTCGAAATCCGATTCGCCCTGCTTGTCCTCGGATAAAACAGCGAGATAGTATGTGATGAGTGCGGAGATCCTATCTTCCCGCGTAGCATCGTCGCCAACACGCTCAATCTGAATCACACCTTCATCCTGTGGCATAACTCCTCCTTTTTGATTTATTGTTAAGTTGCGTTTCGAAAAATAAGCGGATTATAGGCACCCTTTTACCAAACGTAGCATAATGGTAGTTGCTTGTATAGACGTTATCTTGTAATTACTAGGCGTCAGATTTCGTGCGCCTCTGTGGATTGAAACGATAGGGTTATTATTTAATTCCGCAACGGGTTTTAAGCGCAAAAAGATCATTTGATGTAACAGTGCTGTTATCGCCTTGATTAAGCCGATACATAATTGCTTCTGGGTCATCAAGATGCGCAAGGGAAAGGGCATGCCCTAATTCATGCGCCAATACTCGGACCAGCTTCTCATAGGAATCATATTGGAATATAGAGATATCCCCGCCTTCCCCGTGGTTTTCATACGATCCCTGGGTGAATTCACCATTAAAAGACCCTCCTATCTCATTGTAACGAGTAACACTAAGATTAAGCGTTTTTGCCAAATCGTTTAAAGCTCTCGCAAGCATATTAACACCCTCTACTTCTTTCTGTAAATCAGCCTGCATTGCATTAAGAGTTGCCGCCTCGTGTTCAAGAAAATCTCCCTCTGCGTTTAAACGAGCATACTCTTCTTTGGAAATATTTTTCTGTCGATTTCTCCTAGTCGCACTCCTCGCATCGTTTTCATATATCTTTTTTCGCGCCTCAAAAGCCGCAACTTGGGATTCAAATACTTCCGTATCGAGCTCAAACCGTGAAAGCTTCAATTCGTAGCTGTTTTCAAGTTCCGTATAGGAGGTTTTATTTTGATCTACGGTGAGTCCTAATTTTTGCAATACTTGTGTTGTATCTTGGCGATAATCATAGACTAAATTGATCAGCACATCTCCATCTGAAACATAGGAAAAAAGTTCTTTATTGATTGGTTTTTCCCAAATCGCTTCCGCATCTTTTACCGCTCTTAAAAAATCTTCTTTAGATATCCCGAACCGCGTATCAAATGTGCCTACTGAATAGGTAATGGGAGTCGTGCACGGCAGAAAATATTCGCTTGAAGATTCCCACTGTGTTCTCAGTGGTTCGCGGAGCACAAAACCAAGTATCGGGAGTCCCAGAAAAAGGATGGCTATGAATATATATTTTTGTAATGACCTTTTACTCATGGTATGGGTCCGGGGACAATCATATTTATTCAATGGGTTGAGCAGTTTGCAAATTCGCAATTCGGACCGGTACGCCCGACAGCAGAGCCATCAGGGCAAAGCTTCGCTTCTTGAGTACAGACTATAGTAGTGGGCTTTGTTTCCCCGGCAAGTATTACCGGGACCTCAAGCGCGTCATCATGCTCGGGTAGGCCTGATGGATTATCTTTGTGTAATATCAGCGTCGCTTTGTTTCCAGACGTGTTTTCCTCCGTTGTAAACATGAGAGTTGCTTCAAATGGCACAAACTCTGAAGTCATCCACTCGTCTTTTGCGGTAGCGATGCCCTGCGCGATAACTTCTTCGTTCAAGTTAGTAAGAACAACGGGAAAACTCGCCTCAAAAAACCAAAAACCGCGCGCTTCTCCCGTGATGATGAGTGGACTCTGTACTATTTGATTTGGACGAGGAGTATTGAGACGAATAAGATCAGTTTTTTCAAGCTCATTGCCGATGTACTCAATAAATGTTTTAGTTTCATGTTGGCACTGGCGCGGATAGCTCTCCATCGCGGGGTTTCCTGCGGTAACACATTCCTCAAAATTTGTTATTACAAATATCGGTGTTTCTTTTTGCGTAAACTTCAACGCTATACCAAGCACAGTAATGACTAAAACAACAATGATTATTGGAAGTGCTTTTTTCATAGGTTTGAGTATTAACTTACCCTAGACGATATAACACGCTCCCCCTCTACATCCCCTGCAGTACGTTCAACGCTCTATCTAATTGCGGGTCGCGGCCTGATTGCCTATCTTCATCGGTGCGTTCCAGTACAATATCAGCATCGATACCGTGTTCTTCAAATGCTTTTCCTGATGGGCGGAGCCATTGCGCGGTCGTTATTTTCATCGTCGTGCCACCCGGGAGGCGTATCACCTCTTGAATAGTCCCCTTTCCGAACGATTTCTCGCCTATCAGCGTCGCGCCCTTCGAATCCTTCAGCGCGCCAGCAAGAATTTCTGACGCTGATGCGGAGCCCCCATTGATAAGTACGACGACCGCCATGTTTTCCGCGATACCACCCCCAGGAGAAATAAATTCATTTTTATTCTTTCCCTCTCCAAAATCAGCGCTTACGATGATCTTCCCTTTTGGTACAAATTGAGCGGCGATATTGATAGACGCATCAAGGAGTCCGCCCGGATTATCACGCAGATCGATGATGAGCTTTGTTGCTTCGCCCGCCTGTGCTTCTTTGACCGCATTCACGAAATCATTTTCAACAGCGCCAAAGAAATTATGGATCTTGATGTAGGCGATGTCGTTTGTTTTTTTGCTCCATTGTATCGTTGGCACCTTAATGGTCTCGCGCACGATACGAAATTCCAGCAATGTATCGGTGCCGGCTCTTTCAATGAGAAGCTTCACTTCCGCGCCCTTTTCTCCACGAATGCGCGTTACCGCTTCTTCCACGGTCATGTCTATCGTGGACTCGTCATCTACCTTTACTATCTTGTCTCCTGCTTTGATTCCCACACGCTCCGCCGCCATTCCAGAAAGAGGTGCTATTATTACTATGCCATTTCTATAGCCAAGCTCTGCACCAATACCACCAAATGCGCCCGCGATATCTTCTGCGAATTTTTTCGATTCCTCTTGCTTAAATAATACGGTATACGGATCACCAAGTGATTTAAGCATCCCTTCAGCGGCTCCTTCTACCATTTTTTGCTGATCAAGCTTACCGCTGCCCTTATATTTCTCTTGAACAGTTTTCCATGTATTCCACAACAAACTAAAATCAACCCCGGGAGGAACATCGGAATACAGTGAAATAGGAGTAATCTCAAGTGTGACAGTTGCGCCCTCTGCCGCTATTTTTTCCTGTATATCAGTGCCATTTTTATAGTGATTAAAGTCAACAGCATTGACTGGCTTTATTGCGTTCCAATTGAAATTGTTTGCATTAAATGCCGCAGGTGTGCGCACCCAGCGCTTCTCTTCTCCCTGCACGTGATATACTTTTGCATCACCCGTGGATTTGACCGTCTGCACATCGGGATACGCATTGAGCGTGGCGGGCGCGACGTCTTTTACATCAGACCATTTGAATTTATACGAGTCAAAGATCTCCGCGGTGCGCACCCAATACTTTTGCCCATGAAATAAAACAAATATTTTTGATTCTCCTCGTGCACGAAGAAGTGCGCCATCTGAAAGTGTTTGAGCAGACACCGCGTACGGGAAAATAATGAACGCGCACACCGCAACGATACTGATAATTATTTTTTTGATCATAGTGTTATTTGAAGCATGTTTGTGATGGTTTAAATCCTGCCTTTTCTGCATCCGCCTTCGTTTTGAAAAAAACTTTATTTGCTTCTTTAATGGTATTTTTACATGTCGTGAGATAGTATTTGCTGCCGTTTTTGCTTGCGACGTATGTCTGATTCTTTATAGGAATTACAGAGGTGACACTAAGATCGGTATCGATTTCGACGGTTGTCGCAATAATTTTTTCCTGAGCGGGTATTTCCACGGAAAGTGGCATAGTGCGCGCTGGCAGGTGCCCTGTATATAATATGCCAAGCCCAAAAAATATCGCCGCCACGAGCATTAATTCAGCGAAACGAGCAAACATTTCTTTTCGTTCTGCGGTAAAAGAAATAGCCCGCTCCCCTATTGACTTTAGCCCCCTCTTCACCGTAGTATATAGGAATTGCATACGCATTGATTCTAATATAAGTATACCACTATGGCAACAACAAAATCATCAGGTTCTACGCGCCTCGGGCGCGATTCGCAAGCGAAACGGCTCGGGGTAAAATTATTCGACGGAGAGGTTGTGCGTCCGGGCAATATTATTATTCGTCAGCGCGGCACAAAGTTTCTTGCAGGTACGAACGTACGAATGGGAGCCGACAATACGTTGTATAGCGCTGTAGAAGGAAAAGTAAAATTCTCAACACGAAGGAAAATGGGCTTTAACGGTAAGGCACGAGAAGCAAAGGTTGTGAACGTTGTTGCTTGACGAAAGCAGTATAATATGATAGCGTAAAAAACAATAGGATAGACTATTGTTTTTTTGTTCTTTACCAAACCATAAGATTAGGAGGTATCATGAATAAGTTTGCTGCAATAAGCAGGGATGCGGCAGGAATATTTGGGTTAGTAGCCTTTTATTTTCTGCTGACGGAAAACCTGATATGGTTGGCGGTATTTGTAGTGCCATCTTTTGTTTTCCTTGGAGGATCCATGCTTCTTCAGAAGAAGAAGCATGGCTAAAAAACTAGCGCGGGAGAAAACCCCCGCGCTATTTATTTTTTTACATCACAGCATTAATACCGCATTGGAACACTCCTTAAAGGATTTAATAAACCCCCGAGAATCTCGGGGGTTTAGCTTATTCGCGCTCTATTGTGATTGTTACCTCTGCCTCTATGTTGTGATCAAGTTTTAGTTTCACTATGTGTGCCCCAAGAGATTTCAGTGGGTGCTCAAGAATAATATGCGTCTTATCAAAAGTAAACTTTTTTTCTTTTAACAGTGAAATGATCTTTGGTATGCTTATGGACCCAAAGACACTCCCGTCATCGCCTGCTTTAAGTGTGGTCATGATGTATGCACTCTTAAGCTCTACTGCAAGAGCGGCAGTCTTTGCTACCTCCCCTGCTTGCCGTTGCTTATGAGTCGCTTCCCGCACTTGCGCATCATGTACAATGCCTTCAGTTGCAACCACAGCAAGCCCTTGTTTTAAAAGATAATTTCGCGCATACCCATCTGCGACATTTTTTACGTCTCCTTTCTTCCCTACCCCCGGTACATCCTTGTGAAATAATACTTTCATATATTTTATTTTAAATTTCGTGCGATTTCAAACGCTTTTTCAAGCTGGGGGTCCCTTCCTTCTTCTCGATCTTGTGCGGTCATAGCTACCTGCACGGTCGGCTCTATCCCCTGCTCATGAATTGACGCGCCCGATGGCGTGAGCCATTTTGCGACGGTAATTTTTATACTTGTGCCATTCGCTAAATCAATAACCTCTTGCACTGACCCTTTGCCAAATGTTTTTTCACCAACAAGCGGGACACCTCGAGTATCTCGGAGTGCTCCCGCAACGATCTCTGCTGCGGAGGCGGAGCCGCCATCAATCAACACCACAACGGGTAGTGATTGGAAATAACGGTATCCACTAGAGCGAAATTCATTTTGCTTTTTTCCATTGTTCCCAAAGTCTTCTATTGCTACGATTTCTCCCTCGGGGACAAAAAAGCTTGCGGTCTCGATCGCAGAATCAAGGAAGCCACCGGGATTATTTCGAAGATCAAGCACGATTTTTTTTGCACCCTGTGCTAGTGCTTGCCGAGCGATTGTTTGAAACTCCTGATCGACATTCCCAAGGAAATTAAAAAGTTGTATGTATGCGATGCCTCCTTGTTCCATGCGAAATGCCACCAAGGGAACCCTAATGACATCTCGCGTAATAGTGAAGTCGCGCGGCTCATCAAACCCTTCGCGCATAATGCTTAACACCACTTGTGTGCTACGCTCACCGCGAATCTTTAATACCGCCTCCTCCAGGGAGAGATCGCCGGTAAAAATACTATCGATCCTACCGATCCTATCCCCGGCATGAATACCCGCTTTCTCTGCGGGAGAATCCTTAAGCGGAGCGATGATAGTCAATGCTCCGTTTTTAAACCCGATCTCTGCGCCAATCCCCGAGAAACTCCCATTAATGTCATCCTCAAGCATCTTTGACTGCTCGGGTGTGAAAAAGGAGGTGTAGGGGTCGCCGAGCGACGCCACCATGCCCCCCACTGCCCCATACACCATTGCCTGCGGGTCTAGTGTTTTGCGATCGACATATTTATCAGTTGCCGTCTTCCATGCATCCCAAAAAATATTAAAATCAGCCTGGACTCCTACTTGCTGTTCCTTATTAATAACGTTTTGCACTTTTTCGAGCGAGGGAACAGAGCTCTCCCCCGTATAAAATCCGAAGAAATATGCAATAAGAATTACAAAAAATACTCCTACTACTTTTATAATACGTTTAGTCATGATGAGGTGTACGAATGCCGTGCTTTAAAAAGTAATGGACCGCACTTTTTACATGTACGCGTGTCATTGTGTTGAATACTATATCAAACATACCGTGCCGATGCGATATTTTACCATGGTAATGATACATCCTGACTAACGGATGATACATAACCGTGTATCCATCTTCCCAGAATCTTCGCGCCCAGTCAACGTCTTCAAAATACATGAAGAACGATTCGTCCATTGGGCCGATGCGCGCGACCGCTTCTTTTGAAACGAGTAATGCGGCACCCATCAACCAATCAACACGGAGTGGCAGTAATACTTTTTCAAGGTTTTTATCTTTTAATAGAAACGCGTCGAGATGCCGCTGGAATAGTTTTAATTTCCCAAGCGGGGTTCGACGCAAAATAATCGTAAGAGGTGATGGAAAATGAAATGCCGATTGCTGATAGGTGTTTTCAAACCCGTACAATTTTGGACCCACCATTCCCACGCGCTCCTGCTTACCCTCCCCTTCCATGTATGCTACCAGCACATCGATCGCATGTTCAGTAGCAATAATGTCAGTGTTGAGTACAAGAAAATAATCACCCTCTGCTTGAGCAATTCCTGCATTAACCGCCTTTGCATATCCGCTATTTTCACGGAATGCGATGCACCGCACATCAGGAAACTCCTCTTTCAGCATGTGTGGAGCTTCGCCATCGGACTCAGAATCAACAACGATCACCTCATAGGGAGTTGTATGAATCGTGTTGAAAAGCGACTCGATACAATTTTTTAACAGCGCAGGAGTCTTATAGTTAACAATGATGATGGAGAGCTTTGGCATAGCAAATACCATCAAAGGGATTCTCCAAACACTTCTATAAATCTTTTTTTCATCTCACGGTAATCTTCCATGCCTGCACGAGGAGTAAGGATGTACGACTTTCCTGCGTGCCCTGATTCAAGCAGGCCGTTTTGTGAATCGTCGAATACAAAACGCTCTAGATTTCCCTGAGTTATTATTTTTGCGTATCGCGTAAGCCCTAGCATACTGATGAAGTCAATATCGGTACGTACACCCGCTGCTACCGTATTTAATGTTTTATTGATCGCAATTGGGTTTGCGAGGATGCCTAAGCTCATAATCTTTTTTCCGAGCGCTGTGATGATATCTTGTTGTCTGCGGGCTCGGTCAAAATCATTCGTGGAATAGCGCGATCTCGCATAATATAGAGCTGTCTCGCTATTCATATGATTCATACCCTTAGGCACGTAAAACTCATATCCCCATTGTGATGATTCTGTGAAATCAGTAGGTACATATATATCAACACCTCCAATCGCATCTATGAGTCCCTTAAATGTAGAAAAATCAACGGCAACAGCGTGATCAATCTCGATCCCGCTTACTCGCTGAACAGTGAGCGTAGCGAGTCGTAGGCCGTCGCCTTGTGTCTGCATGCCATACGCGTAGGCATGATTAATTTTTTCCATCTTATTATATCCGGGAATCCGCACATATAGGTCTCGCGGAATTGAAAATAATGCCGCCTTTTCTTGGTCTGTTTTAATACTAAGCACAATAATAGTGTCGGTAAGATAATCTCCGGAATCTTCACCCGTTTCACCACGAAGCCCCATGAGCAAAATATTGATGCGATTTTCTTCACGATGAGCGGTATTATCCCCTTCGATATGAAATGTTTTTCCAAATACACGCGTGTTAATGAGTGAAAATGTCTTTTCAACTTTAAATAATAGAAAGCTTGGCACAATAACCGCAAAAACAATTACGCCAAGCGCAATCCTCTTTTTCCATGATTTGCGCTGTGGCCGCTCAGATGGAGTGTAGAATGGTGGAGGTGAAAAATTCATACGATAAACCAACGCTCGATTTCTCTTCGTGTTACCTTTTTGTGCTTCATAATATATCTTCTCTTACGAAGCATGCGGGGAAATAAACGTAGCATGCGCGGAATCGCTCGAAGCGTATAGGGCTCATATATAATAATATAACAAAATAACATGCATTCGCGCGAAAGGATATAGCGGATATCTTTCAGCGCTGAGAGTACAAAATCATTTTTTATGAAGGTAAAATGCTGATTCTGCCAATCAAGCGTGCGCTTGCGCATAGGGATTGTGCGACGCAGTGCAATAAAATCTCGCCAGCCACTCCGCAAACGCTTGGTCGTTGATCGGTCATGATATGCGATCACACGTGGCGTATAATAGCTTTTCCAACCAAATAGTCGAAGCCGCCAGCCAAGGTCGATATCGTCTGCGTACCAAAAGTAATCTTCATCATGGACCTCGCCAAATACCGAGCTTTTTTCTAGCGCTTCACGCCGCCAAAACGGCACAGCCCCTTCATATGAAAATACTTCTTCTGCCACGTCATACTGCCCCACATCCTTTTCACCGTGCCCTCGGTTGATCACGCGGCGCGATTTAAAAATAACAAACCCTGTAGTATCAATAACATCTGTTTTTTCGCCATGCTCTAAACGAAATATTTTTGCTTGGAGTGCGCCAATCTGCGCATCATGCTCCATTGTTTCCACTGCGTGGGTGATAAAATTTTCATCAAGCACAACATCGACACAGAGTCCAAGCACATACTTCCCCTGTGTGCGTGTGAGGCACATATTTTGCCCCGGCCCAAACCCAAGATTCTCAGGGTTTGCTATAAGGCGGAACTCGGGAAATTCCTGCTCGACAATCGTGCGTGTGGCGTCGGTAGAGTTATTATCAAAAACGATAACCTCATACGCAGGATATGTTTGTGCTTGCACTGAGCGCAAACATGCGCGGATATATTTTTCACCATTTTGTACGACTAAATTTACCGAAACTACTGGGTGTTCCACTTCTATGCATTAATAAAAAATAATCTCTCTTTTTCAGGACTTACGCACAGACGCCGCGTGAGGTGATGGTCGTGGCGAAAGAGCAAAAAGCACACCGAGAAGTATTGCAAATAAAAGAAATGCTCGTTCATCAAAAATTGCAACATCGGTCATACTATACCATAAAATCCATATGAGGTATAGTAATGCGTTTAGCCCAAAAAATTGCGCGAACTCGTTTGTGCCACGCGTATATAGCTCCCATCCTTTCTTTAAAATTATTATAATAAGAGCTGAGGTAGCTATGAACCCAAGCGCGCCGATCTCTGCAAAAAAATTAAGATACAGATTATGTGCCGATGCGCCCGCTTTGATTGCGGTTGGATTCAGTGCAAGTATTACCGGGAAGTTGCCAATACCAACCCCTAAAAGCGGGTGCCTCCCTATAGAGCGTATGGTCTCCTTCCATATATAGATCCTCCCTTGATTTGAAGTTTCTTGCGTGTCGACTATTGATTTAATGCGCTCAGAGAATACCGCGCGTTCTGTGGCAGTACCACTGAATTGAAATTGAGGGGAGTTAAAAATAAATGACGCGATAGGAAGCGAGATGAAAAATAGCGCAAGCGGTATCAATGCTTCTTTGCGAATAGAATACCGACGAACAAAGAGATACCCAATGAACAGGACCACAAACACCGCGCTCGCCCAGATGCCTCGCGTACCGGAAAGCACCGCCTCAAATGCTGCGAGTGCAATGAGCGCTCCGAGCATATATTTCTTCAATGTGCTTTTTTCGAACGCAAAAAGCACGACCGAAAAACACAGTATCATAAGAAGGTATAAGGGGAACGAGTGCGTGTCAGGGAATGAAGAAAACATTCGCAAATGGATTGTGCCACTATAATA
>JANLHQ010000024.1 GCA_024654415.1 Candidatus Azambacteria bacterium
TAATCTCCTCACGCTCGTGGCTGGTGAGCCGCCAATATGTTTTCTGTTGCATACAGATATACTATCTGTTGCGTTAAATTGCTGACACCAAGATAATAATGGTCTATAATTTTGCCTTGTTGCATATACAACAAACGCTCTTTTAAAAAAGAATCCTTGGCAAAAGAAAAACAATCACACTACAGGAGGTTTAAAATGAACAAAGAGAGCACCCTGCCAGATTCCGTAAAAAAACCAGTGATCACCGTCATATCGATGAAGTTCGCAGACGCAATGAGCATGACGGGAAACGACATTAAGCACACCGTGGCTATTCTCTTCCCAAAAAGAAGAAAAGGCCTGGTAGTGGTTGTGCGCAGTAATATCCACCTCACGCTCCGGGAGAAATGTAGGTTAGACCTTCCTCCGCTCGATTTAAGTAAATACGATGCGCGGCTACACAGCGTTGATCAGCTTCCCGTTGACCACGCAATCACAGGGTATCAGGGTGTCTTAAAGCCAGAGCTCCTCCATCTTGCAGAAAGACTTGCTCTGGTTTCCTCAAAGGAAAAGCTCAACGGTGGGCTTTTCCCAGGCTACCCACTACCCATGGAGTCACACTACTGGACTGAGTTCACCGAGAACCTTCCCGTACATTGGGCTCACGTGCGCCTAGTGCGAAATACCGCTCTAGATGCTTTATTATTTGCAGAGGGCAAGGTGGTAAAAAGCATATTTCTTACCAACCTACTTGATGGTCACTTCCTGTCCACAAGGACTGAAATGATCTTTGAAAGTGAGGTGCTCTTCATCGATCGCACAACAAACAACGGGGAAGAGGTTCTCGTTGTAACCGACGACTCGCTCTATCTTCTCAACCTGATAACGAAAAAGGTTGAGGGCGTAAAAGAACACTTGGAAGGCGAACATGGAAAGATAACCTCATACTTCAAAAAACACAAACATACCGTCTCAAGCGTAGAAGGCAAAGCTATTGGCCTTGACCCCATCTACTCTCCAACAGGAAAATAGCCTCCTGTTGGCTGTTTTGCCAAAGGATCTTTTATTAACGCTGACGCCCATTATTACATGGATTCAGCAACTGCCCCCTCACTCGTGTGGGGGCTTGCATTTTTCCCGCATCTCTTATACACTTACGAAAGATTTTCAACTTAATTTTTACCTATGCCAATCACAACATCAGCAAAAAAAGCATTACGCCAAAGCAAGCGAAAGCGAGTTGCAAACGTACGTTCACTCGATAAAATGAAGGTTGTTTCGAAAGAAATACGCTCACTCGCACAGAAAAAGAAGCTCGATGAAGCAAAGGCACTTCTTCCCCGCCTTTATAAGGCAATCGACAAAGCCGTGAAGAACAATGTTATTAAAAAGAATACTGGGGCTCGCAGAAAATCTCGCCTTTCCGCAGCACTCCACAAGACAGCAACACAAAAATAAACAGTGTTTCAGTGCCGCATACAGGCACACCATACAACTAGTTCTCATATAAAAAACGGAAGCACGCTTCCGTTTTTTATTTTACGATCTCCTTTTCTTATATTCCTAGTAAAAGGCGCTCAAAAAATGCCTCGGGCATCATAGCCCCTGTTTTTAGAGAATGATCCGCGCGTGCAAGTGCGTGGTATGTTTTACTAAGCGAATCCATACTCTTCGTACTCGCATGCGTAATTGCTTTTTGCAGAGCAAATGGATGCATGCCAAGCTCTTTTTGTATTTGTTCCTTTTTCCACCCTAAATCGAGCAAGCTTCTTACACGCACCATGCTCCGGAAATGAAACACCACTGCACCAAACATTTTTGCCCAATCCTCTCCTTCTTTTAGTAATGCAGAAAAATGTACTGCTGCTTTTTTTGTATTTCCTTCCTCTAATGCTGAGAGTGCATCAAAAATACGCCCCTCTGCGGGCATCGGCACAAGGAGTTGCGTGTGTTCTTTTGTTATTTTTTTATTGTACGTAGCACACTTTTCTATCTCCTGCGAAAGTCGCCATAGGTCGTCCCCGCACGCATCAATAAGATACAGTGCCGCATCGCGCTCGATTTCCGCTTGATGCCGTGCTGCCTCTTGTATAAGCCATGCTGGTAATCGCGTGGCGCTTACGCTATCCGCCTGCTGTGCTACCGTTGGCCTCTCTAAGAGCCACGCAATAGTATTCTCCTTCTTCCCTACCAGTACGCGATTCTCAGACAACACTACTACTGTTGTGTTGTCCTCTTTTATTTTTCGCTCTTTCAACCATGAAAAAAACACTTCATCATCTTCAACATTCCTTAAAAAATTCCTACATACCACAAGCTTCTTATCTTCAAATAACGATATAGTTTCAATAGCTTCTTTTACAGTTCGCGTATCACTCTCTTCGTCAAACTCAAAAAAACTCAATCCTTGCGGGTGCTTTGCGCGATACCCCGCGACGATTTCATCGCGCTTTCGTTTCGTAAAAAACGTATTTAAGCCATGAAGAACAATAATCATATGCCTCTTTTTTGGTATTGCTTATACATTATTTAAACGTTAGTTCTACTTTCTGATCTGTCTGTATAACTGAGATCCATGTTTTTCCTTCTACCAGCCCGATTGCCTGTCCATTCTCAGCAATAAACACATATCGTCCTTCCTCTCTCTTCCACGTTCCTTTTTTCATCTCTCCGTTCCGATATACTATCACGCTTCCCTCTCCTTCCACCTCTACGTCATTATAATCAGGACTTACCTGACGAGATACTGCCCGCATAACAATAACATTTTTAACTTCCACCTGCGCATTCGTCGCTACATCCATTTCTTTTTCTCCCCCTCGTAAACGAACATAGGAGTTCGTTGCGTAATGATATGAAAAATCGACATTATATGGGAATGGATACCCAAGCACGATGTTTTGATCAGTATGCAATACGGCTTCATCGCGAATGCGAGGATATTCTATTGCTGATCCCGTCATACGATATCCGAGTTTTTGTGCCGCAGCACTCAATCGTGCAAATGACGTAAACCCATTGTGTGGCGCCTGCTTATCATTTTTCCGATAAAATGCATTGTATGGATTTGGAAGCGCATCAATATTATCGAGCTCTTTTGTTTTCAGCGCATCAAGTGCAAGGTAGGATCCTCCCCAGTGTGCATAGATTGCGTCGAAGCTTTTTGCAAAAAGAAGAAAATCATGCCGCGCAGACCGTATAGACCCTATCTCTTCTGCGTGTTCGCATCCAAATACGGCCATATACCGAGTTATGCCATTAGTAAGTGCTGGCATCTCTACCACTATGTCCGCTTGCGCAATACCATAGAGCGGCCGCGCAGCCGTGTCTGCCGCCAGCATCACTGCAAAAGAACGCGCATCGCCCTCCGCGCACAGTGTGCCGGTAAGCGGATTACGCGCAAGGCGCTCATTGATAGCATTATTTGCTGGTGTCGTTTGAGAAAGAGCTATACTGCCCTTTTTTATTGAAATGGTTGTGCTTAAATTACCCGTGTACCATGCGACACCACCAATAAGCGCAAGCACTATCACGCCACCCCCAAGAATAATACAATACCGAATAAAATTCATGCTACAGCGATATACATAAAATAACCACACTGCAATGCTCCTCTAAAAAAGCGTCCGCAGTACTGCGGACGCTTTCCATATCTTAATAGCTTCTTGAAAGTATCTCTTTTATTTTATCAATAATTTCTCCCGGCGTATTGTGCGCTTTCACTAAATAATCAGTTGCTCCCAGCATGATTCCTTTCTCGACATCTTCTTTTTGCCCAAGATTGGAAAGCACAATTATCGGAACCTTGCTCGTTGCTGGCTCAGCGCGCATCTTTCTTAAAATCTCAAACCCATCTGCGCCGGGCAAAATAAGATCTAAAAGAATAATATGAGGATTTTCTGACACTGCTTTTTTCAAACTTTCCTCTCCATCAATTGCTTCAATCACCGTAAATCCCTCTTTTTTCATTTTTTGTGAAATGAGGTCGCGCAAAAAGCTATCATCCTCAACAAGAAGCACGCGAAAATCTGCGGGGTTCACCTTTGCCCCATCACCCTTTCCACCATTTTTTTCGGGCGCAACCACTTTCTGCTCCTTCCCCTCCAGGTGCAATAGTGCTCTCATTTTATCAAGCACTTCTTGTGGGTCGAATTCCGCTTTTACGAGATAATCCCGAGCGCCAAGCGCCTTGGCCTTTTCTATTTCTACCTCCTGTCCGGAATTAGAGATGATAATCACGGGGATGTGTGAAAGAATCGCATCATTATGCAAATGAGCGAGCACCTCCAACCCGTCCATCCTCGGCATGATAATATCAAGCAATACTAGATCTGGTCGTATTGCCCCTATCAAATCAAGGCCTGCCTGTCCGTCTTTAGCGCTAAACACTTCATAGCCCTCTTTCTTAAGCTTACTCTCAAGTACTTCAAGGAGCACCTCTTCATCTTCTACTAATACTATTTTTATCTTTTTTTCTTCACTCATGGGCATTATAAATTTAATTTTCCGCCAACTAATGTGTACACGATGCCGAACATAAAAAGGACCACAAGGAGATAGGGAATTGCTGGGTGGATTTTCAGCTGATATTCTGGTACACGGTCGCCATGCCGGCGAGCCCTCCTGAACGTGAGAATAATGAAGATCGCCTCCGTACCACCAAAAATAGCTCCAAGAATACTAATAATCTCAATAAAGCTCGCTGGTTGGAACAAAACAAGTGCGAGTGGCGCCGCAAGCACAAACCACAGCGCAACCTTGCGGTGTATATTAAAATCATACCACAGCGTGTCTTTGAGATAAAGACCAAACACGATATATGATGTGGCAACAACAAGGAGGCCAAAAAGTGCGCCGATAAGTATTAATGGCCTTCCTAGGATCCCACTAAGGCCCGTAAGGGCGTCCTCAGATGTCCCCGCTCCGGTTACCCCAACCACAGAAAAAATAAAAATCGTATACAACACTGCGGGAATTAGCGTTCCTAATATGATAGTTTTTTTGATCTTACGTTCCTCATTTTTAAGAATGTCGCGTACAATAGGAATTGCCGCGGTGCCTGCAAGCGCAAAAAGTGTAATACCATATGGGAAAAAGAAATTTTCAGGGATAGAAAATGTAAGATTACTAACATCGACAAGGGGTCCGCTTGCCACAAACAAAAGCGCAATGATGGCCATCATAAAAACCAACATCACTGTCTCTATTCTCTCTACCATTTTCAACCCTGAAAATAAAATAAAACTCATGACCGCCCAAAAAATAATGTAATATTGCTCAATGGTTCCAAGAGCACCACCGGTTAGTGTTCGTAAAAATAAACCACCGACCAAAAGATATGCAAGCATACCGCCGAGCGTTCCTACAACAATAATAAGCTCAATAAATTTTTTAGCGGCTTCTCCGAAGTATACTCCCACATACCCCGCAAGCCGATGTCGCTCCGTAGTGCGCAACATGACCTCGCCAAGCATAAGGTGAAGCACCATAAACACTCCAGTAAATAAACCCAAATAAAAAAGCTGGGTGAAAAATCCAGCTTTAGATGCCGCGTACGGCAACCCAAAAATACCTACCCCAATAATTGTTCCCACCATTGTGGCAACCCCATACCGCGCATTTCCAAATACAAATGCTTTCATATGTTCTCGCGCTCTATTATTTTTCTTCTTCTTCCTTTATGCCGGCAAAGACGTGGAGCCGATCTTCAACTTTAAGTTTCCGTAATACAAAAAGAATAAAAAGTATGATAATCGTACTTGCTACCGCGAGCGCGTACTGGCGCATGCCGACCGCTATCCCCACCCCCGCCATCACCCATAACCCTGCGGCGGTTGTAAGTCCGTGTATCTTATTTTGATGGAAAATAATAATTCCTGCCCCGATGAAGCCGATACCGGTAACGATTTGTGCAATAATACGGGAAGGATCGGAAAAATTCGGGTCAAATGAAATAACCGTAAAGAGTGCGGCACCAAGCGTGACAAGTGCGTATGTTTTTATCCCGGCTTCTTTCCGCACGAATTCACGCTCCACGCCGACAATGATCCCAAGAATCGTCGCAACAAGAAGCGAGATAACCATAGAAATTTGATGCATATCAATCATAGCCTTACTACGTAGTTACCATTAACCCCTTCGCTTTGGCGGCTCTGTTTTCATTTTCTGATCCTTGATAATAAGCTTGAGCACCTCCGCGACAAGCTTTTTTGGTTCTTTATGATACACCACCTTCCCTGGACCACGATTCATTTTTTCAATGATGTTTTTCAAGTAATCCGCGGTACCTCCGGTTCCGATAAGCACTCCCTGCGGCTTCCGGTCTTCAAATGCAATCGTGAACTCATTCAATGTACCCATGCGACCACAAATAGTGATTACCGCATCTGCCGCGCGGGTAAGTAACAGGTTTCTTCCTGAATAATCGAATCCGGTATAAATAATAAGATCAAAATAATCGGTCGGTAATTTATATGCTTTCACATGTGCAAGCTCGGAGGCCGCTGGAGATAGGCCAATTGAGATACCTCCCTCTGCTTTTGCGCCTTTTGCTGCCCAATATGGCACACCTGATGTTGCTCCGGTCACCAACACTGCTCCCTGCCGTACGATCTCCCTCCCAACCTCTTCAGAAAGAGCGAGTACGCCTGCCGCACAGTGCGTTGATTCTGCGGCACCCGATACACATATTTTATATTTTGGTGATGAAGCCATACATAATTATTATCACTAATACCACTCACTTTACTCCAAAATAAACGAATCGCCAACTTTTGGCACCACCGCATCAAGCGCAAGCCTGTCTTTTATGATCTGCGCAAATGTTTCCGATGCACTCTCCTCTCCCTGCACCACAAATATTTTTTTGATCGACATTCGCATCGGCTCAACCCACCGATACAGCCCTTGTTGGTCGGCGTGTGCGGAATATCCTGATATCTGCCTAATTCGTGCGCGGACCATCACCTCACTTCCATGGATTCTCACTTTCTTTTCTCCATCAAGTAATTTTCTCCCCAATGACCCTTTGATCTGATAGCCAATGATAAGAAGCGTGCTTTTGGGGTCGGGCAAATATAGTTTTTCATGGTATACGATCCTCCCCCCATGAGACATGCCGGAACCCGCAAGGATTATCTTAGGAGCCGGCACACTATTGATGTACCGGGAATCGTCAGATGTCGGCGTAAATTTCAATCCGGGAAAGTTAAATATCTCATCTCCTGATTTCAATAATCGGAGCGCCTCATCATCATAAAATGCCGAATACCGTTTATATATTTCCGTAATTTTGATCGCAAGCGGAGAATCAATAAATACAGGCACCCTCGGAATGCGGCCATGCTCCACCAACTCATTAAGCTCGTATAACAACTCCTGTGTTCTCTCGGTGGCAAATGCAGGAATCATGAGCACGCCTCCTGCGGCAACCGTTTCTTCAATAATATCCTCCAGGGTATCCTTCCGCTCCCCCTCTCCTTCGTGTAATCGATCCCCGTATGCTGATTCAATAACCACATAATCCGCGTCAGCCTCTTTATGGGTATCACGTAGCAGTGGCCCGGGTGAGTTACCAAGATCACCGGTAAATACTATTTTCGTTTTTTTATCTCCTACTGTAATAAAGATTTCTATCATAGAAGACCCGAGAATATGTCCTGCGTCATAAAATTTACACGCTATATCATCCGAGATATGCACGAACATCCCATATTCAACTGGCTTCGTGAGTGCAAACACTTTTTCAACGTCTTTCATGACATAGAATGGCTCTTGGCCTTCATGCTTCGCCTCCATTGCTATCACATGCTCCGAATCAATAAGAAGTGCTTGCGTAAAATCAAGCGTCGGCATCGTAGCATAAATATTTCCGTGAAATCCATCCTTACACAACTTCGGCAGGCGCCCCGTATGATCGATGTGTGCGTGCGTGATAAGCACCGCGCTGATCTCTTTCGGATCAAACGGAAATGGATCGCTGTTGAGTATTTCGGAAAAGCGCGATCCTTGAAACATACCACAGTCAACGAGTATTTTTGTATGCTCCGTTTCCAGTAAATAACACGCGCCCGTCACTGCTCCCGCGCCTCCACAAAATGTAAGTTTTGGATATTGATTATTCATATAATTTATATATGTAGTAATGAATGAAAGCGTTTTTTGTCTTTCTCGCGAAACGGCCCGATAATTGCAAAATTTAACTTCTCGGTTTTAAAAATATCTTTTGCCACCTCCCGCACATCAATAGCACTCACCTTTTTAATATTTTTTACGTATTCCTCAGGTGTTTCTATTGATTTTGTCATTAATTCTGACCACCCCGCGCCGACAGCAACGCTATCTGATGCCTCAAGGCGCAAGCTAAACGCCCCCTCAATATGGCTTTTTGCATCATCAATTTCTTTTTGCGGGATTAATTTTGTTTTTGCTTTTTTAAATTCTTTCATGATTGCGGTGATGCCAAGATCTATATTGCTCAGATTAATACCCGCGTATGCGCACAATGCGCCCGTGTCCTCATGATAACTAGCATCCGCCCCAACATAATATGCAAGCCCGAGATTATCCCGCACAGACACCACGAGCCGCGAGCTCGAATATCCTCCTAAAATTGCGACGAGCACATCGAGCGCATACCTCCTCTTATCAAGCGCGGAATATGCAACCGTGCCCACTACGAGGTGCGCCTGATCTATTTTTTTATATGCGACATGCGTTCTTGCGTCTTTCTGCAAAGAAATAGCCGGCTCGCATACTGATGCTTTTCCTTTTCGCACTCCTTTGAAATGTTTTTTTACTTTTTCGATTGCACGCCGTTCGTTGATATTCCCTGCAATAACGATCACCGTGTTTTTTGCAACATATGCCCGTGTAAGGTATGAAAAAAGATCTTTTTGTTTTAATGCTAGAACTGTTTTTATCGGCCCGGCAATAGACCGCCCAAGCGAATTATTCGGATGCAATAGATGATAAAAATTATCCCATACTTGTCGCTGGGGTGTATCCGTATACATATGAATCTCCTCTACCACCACCCGCCTCTCCTTCTCAAGCGCTTCTTTCCGAAATAGCGGATTACAATACATGTCCGAAAGAATATCCAAACTTAGCTCGAGATGCTTTGCATCCGCCTTTATATAATACATGGTGTAATCCTGTGAAGTGCCTGCGTTACTCTGCGCACCGATTCTATCAAGCTCTCTTTTGAGTGTGGTTTTGTCCGGCCGTTTTTTTGTGCCTTGAAAAAGCATGTGTTCAAGGACGTGTGAAATACCGCTTTCTTTCTGGTGCTCGTGGCGCGACCCTGTTTTTACAAATACGATCGATGAAACAGTCGAGGTGTTCTTCATTGGCACAGTAATCACCTGTATGCCGTTTGCCAATGTTGTTTTATGATACGTGAGTTTATTTTTCATAGCGTTCTTGTAAATACGCGGCACAGTTGGTAATGGCAACACGATCCTGCACGAGCGTGTCGCGGTCGCGCACGGTAATAGTGCCGTCTTCAAGCGTTTGAAAATCAATAGTAAGGCACCATGGTGTGCCGATCTCATCTTGCCTCCGGTACCGCTTGCCGATGTTACCGTTGTCATCGAATTCGCACATAAATATTCCTTTGAGTGCGTCGTAGACCTCCCGCGCTTTTTGCACGAGCTCTGGCTTGTTTCGTAATAATGGAAACACCGCAACCTTCACAGGAGCAAGGCGCTTATCAATCTTCAGCACAGTTCGCATTTCTCCATTTACCTCTTCTTGAGTGTATGCCTGATCAATAAACATCAAAAATAATCGTCCGAGGCCGACAGACGTTTCCATGATATGCGGGGTGAATTTTTGCTTTGTGGCCTCATCCATATATATGAGGTCAACACCTGAATGTTTTGCGTGTTGTGATAAATCCCAATCACCACGTGCGTGAATTCCCTCCACCTCTTTAAACCCACCAAGCGACGAAAATGAAAACTCGATGTCGTATGCTTCCGACGCATAGTGCGCAAGCTTTTCGTGCTGGTACCACCGTATCTTTTCTGCGGGAATCCCGTATGCCAGATACCAGTTCCATCGTTCCTGTTTCCACATCTCGTAGCTTTTTTTCATGTCATCGGGATGCAAAAAATACTGCATTTCCATTTGCTCAAATTCTCTCGTGCGAAATACGAATTGCCGCGCAACAATCTCATTCCGAAATGCCTTCCCTACCTGCGCAATACCAAACGGTAGCTTCGGGTGAAGGGAATCAATCACATTTTTGTATTCGAGGTAAATACCCCCACATGTTTCAGGGCGTAAATACACCACATTTTCTTCGCTCATCTCCTCAGTAGGAGAACCAATATTTGATTTCACCATAAGCGAAAAAACCCGGGCGGGCGTCAAATCTGAAGATCCGCAATTCGCGCATTTCAATGCTTTTTTTTCTTTGAGCTTGTCGAGCTCGATATTGATATATTCGATTGTCGCTTTGTCGGCGCTGACGCCGAACGCCTCAAGTACATGGTCCGCGCGCATTCTGTTCTTGCATTTTCTGCAATCGACTTGCGGATCGTTAAATCCGCCCACATGGCCAGATGCTACCCATGTTTTAGGATGCATAAAAATAGCACTATCAAGCCCGTATACATCATCGCGCAACTGCACCATGTGCCGCCACCATGCGGCCTGAATGTTATTTTTTAATAACACACCATAATGTCCATAGTCATACACGCCGGCAAACCCACCATAGATCTCAGATGATGGATACACAAACCCACGGCGTTTGCACAACGAAACAATGTCTTCTAATTTTACTTGACCTTCCATTATGTGTAATTACTTCTTACTGAAATAGGATTCCAACAACCCTCCCCTGATCGCCCTTGAGAGAGCCCAATAAACTCGTGGTAACCGCAGACACTTGTCGTTCCATTTCTGTTCCCGTAAATGTGTCCACCGCCTTTAATGTCGCGCCCGATATCAAGTTAATCACTTGCCCAATATGCACTTCTGCGGGCGTGAACGCGAGCTGAAAATCAACCTTTGCAAGAGAGATGAGCGTACCAGTTCCCGCAAACACCTTGCCCGGCTTCCACCGAATAATCCCATTATTTGGATCAAATGATATGTTTGCATCTTGTGGATATATCTTCCCTGTCCATTCAACGTTCGAGGGAATTACTGCTGTCACTTCGATTCCATCAACATCGTTGATAGTGCTGGATAGCTGCCATGATATCCCAAACGTCGTTCGTTGGCCAACAGTAGGAGGAAGAGGGCCGGAGTTTAAAAGAAGTCCATCCTGAAAATATGCTTTTTCATTAAATGAGAATTGCGTATTTATCTTTACACTAACTGTGTCTTCGCTTTCAAGTGGTAGGCCTCTTAGGCTTTCGGGTTGTGCCACTGCGGTGATGCGTGTGCGCGCAACCACGGTCAGATTTTTATCTGAAAAGCTCTTTGGTAAAAATCCCGGCTTCACTGGGACGGAAAACGACACAACGCCCTCCTCCTTTGGATCAAGTACCGCGAGCTCCGGCACGCTCACTGGGTTCCACACAATTGCATTTGCCCTCCCATCAAATACCCCCCATTGCACGGCTAGTTTTTGAATATCAATATTTGTATTATCAACACTCGCCAAAATTGTCACATTTGGAATCTGTACATTTGTAGTGTTTTTGTAATGTACTTTAAATTGAATAGGGGCCCCAGGGTTTACCGTGTAATCCCGCGAATCATTCGCGGTTAAAAACACAAAGAGTGCGGATGATGCGATCGTAATAGTGCTGTCGGCACGCGCATACTGCACAAAAATACCATCATCCCCTATCACACCAAGCTCTAAATATATCGACTTCACCTCTCCTTGCGCGCCAGAAAAACTCCCTTTTATTTTTATTCTTCCACTCTCCCTCCCATCGATAGCACCAAGCGTCCATACGGTATTTCCAGAAGTCGGGGCTGGATCGGCTGACACGAATGTAAATTCTCCCGGATACACCACGCGAAGCTCCATATTAGAAAAAGGCGCATCAGACTGGTTTTGATATTCCACTGCAATCTCGATTTCCTTACCGGAAACCGCCTGCTCGGGCGCTTGCATAATGAGCGCGATCGGCGTTGTTACAATCGTTGTTACCAATGTTTTTTTATCCTCGATCTCTGCTGCAACATTTTCCGGCGTATAGCGAAACACCACTGTAATCATTTTTTGTTCGTCCGTTACTCCGTATATCCTCCCTTTGAATGTCACACTCTTCTCTTGGCCTGGCACGATCATACCAATATCTTCTTGTACTTCCTGCGATGTGCTGCCATCTTCATCAGACACCACCGCTCCTTCCGGCCACGTAAATACTATCTTTGCTCCTCGAAGCGGGATGTTTGTATTATTTCGATATGTAACCGTATATGAAATCTCATCTCCCGATGACACGCGCGCAGGCCCTTCAATGCCTCCACGTACAGAAGCACTGTCAAACGGCTGCTCCCGTGTAAAAAGATAATATCCCGCACCTATACTAAGGGCAACGAATACCAGCACCGCAATTGACTTCAGGCGTATTTTTCTTGCGCCTATCGTAAGAGATGCTGGCTCATTCTTTTCCCATCCTCCCCTCATCCGGGTGGCATCCTCTTCTTTATACGTTTCGTATTCTTTTCGTTTCACCGCCTCGTCTTCTTTGCGCGTATAAAGTTTTTTTTCAAATTCTTCTAGTCGACTATCCATAATTTATATTTTCACTGTTCCATAAATATCTCTAAAATGCTGGTCAAATATTTCCTCCATAACATCTAGCTCTTCCTCAGAAAGCTTAATCTCTTGACCCCCAAATGCATGCATAATTGTCTTGTCTTCCGGCTCATACCCTAAAAGGCTCAAAAATTTAAATTCAAAATATCGGAGAAAAAACTTTATTTCGAGGAGCGTCATCTCTCGCCGATTCAGATAATCAAGCGCGCCAACGACAAGATTAAAAATTGCCTCGTCTTTTGCCTCTGTAATCGTATACGTATCAAGGAGTTTTATAATACGGCGCGCAGCCCTCAGCTTCATAAGGTCTTTTTTGATTGCCGCAAAATGCTCACGATTACATGCAGAGGTAAGCACCTTCGTATATTTACCTAATACGAAACTAATATCAGAAAGACATAATAGCCCAAGATGTCCGGCAAGCTTTGCTTCTTTTTTTCGGATTCCGCGACACATAAACTCGATCTTTCCATATCTCTTTGTGAACAACGTGAGCACTTGGTCGTGCTCACCTTTATTTTTCCTTTTCATCACAAGAGCAATTGTAGCTCGTTGGCTCATATTTTTTTAATTTCAAACCACAACTGATATTCATCTCCTTTAATTTCGCGCGGATCATTCATATCATCGCGCGCGATATACTCTATTTTTTTTGCAATAATCCTTTGCAATAACCGCTCGCTCCCTTCTTCAATTATTCTCTTTGTCTCTCCCTCAACAACACACCGGAGCATAATAGCATCTTCCTTCATAAGTCCGGCTTCTTTGCGCGCTTGTTGAATATGTCGTGTGATTTCTCTCATCATTCCTTCTTCTTTCAGCGCAGGAGTGATCATAGTATCAAGCCATACCCCTTCGGCGAGCGTATCGTCTATCACTACTTCTTTTATATTTACCTCCTCTTCAAGAAGCCGTAAAAGGTCTTTTGTAATGACTCCGAATGTGGCCTTGCTTAGTTTTAATATGCCGAGCGGTTGGCGCACCTTTATACGTGCCTCTGCTCTTGCTTTGAGCGCCGCGCTCACTGCTTCTCGCACCTGCATCATATCATATTCGAGCTTCTTATCAATGCGTTTTTTGTCCCACGCTGGATATCGTTCAAGATGAATACTTGTTTTTTTATTCATATTGAGCCACAACCGCTCGGTGGTAAACGGAATAAATGGTGCTGCAAGAATCAACGTGCGCTCAAACACCATGCGGAGCACTATGCTTGCGGATTTATGGTCGCGCGCATCTTCAGCAAGTTGAAATCGTTCCCGTGAACGACGAATATACCAATTAGAAATATCTTCAAGAAGTGCCGCGAGGTGTCTCCCCGCGCCTTGCGCATCATATGCATCCATCGCATCCGTCACCGCGGCCACGGTATGATTTAATTTTGAAATAATCCATCGATCAAGTAGATTTTTCGTTGGCGGCATCTTTGCCGGCATGCGCCCCATATATGCATATGATGTAAGAAAATTTCCAATATTGATAAGTGTCATAACTGATTTGCGTTGCGCATCAAGTACGTCTTTTTCATCAAGCCGTTTTGGCTCCCCAACCGGATTCACCACAAAAAAATACCATCGCAACGCATCAATACCATACTGGTCCGCGATCATAAGCGGGTCCGTATAATTCCTTTTTGATTTCGACATTTTTTTGCCATGCTTATCCAGGATATGTCCTTGTGAAATTACGTTTCGATACGGAACATCTCCACCGAGTGCAGTCGCAATTGCAAGAAGCGTATAAAACCACCCTCGTGTTTGATCCACTCCCTCGCAAATAAAGTCCGCGGGATATGAAATTTGCTTCATATGCTGTGCGATAGTTTTTCGCGTACCCTTTTTTTCTTCCTGTTCAAATGGAAAATGTGCCTGTGCAAGTGGCATAGCGCCCGAGTCAAACCATACATCGCACACCTCAGGCACGCGCCGCATTATTCCTCCTTCACATGATCGGCAAGAAAACGTGATTTCATCAATATATGGCTTATGCAGATCCAAAAACCCGCTCTCATCTAGCGGTAGGCGCATACGTGGCAAAGTGCGAATCTCCCCCGTAGCAATATATTCCTCTCCTTTTTTCTTTTTTGCCGCTATGGTTTGCGCCTGATCGTACCCATATAATGCTGTTTCCAACATCCATAACGAATATTCATGGCTCACAATAAAAATAACTTTTCCTTCATAGCGCCTCTCAGTCTCTCGTATAAATGTGGCGATGCGTGTGCGTAAATCAGTTAGATTTTCCCTTGCCTCAGGAGGGCGCTTGGTAAACAGTTCTTCGTGCGAAGAAAAGTGAGCATGATATTGCTTTGTCGGCTTTCCATCAAACACACCAATGTCCATCTCCTGAATTGCCGCGTCAGTTACTATATGATCCAGAGTAAGACCAAAATACTCGGCCACACTACGCGCTGTTTCTTGTGTGCGTAAAAACGGTGAGGCTATAATAATATCCGGAACAACTCCTTTATGTTTTTTTGCAAATCGCACAAGCGCGTCCTTACTTTCTTGGATGCCTTTTTTTGTAATATGGTTTTCTGCTCTTCCCGAGGTTTCTGTTATGTGTTTAGCATTAAACACCGCCTGCCCATGCCGCATCATAAAATACGTGTTGCGCAACTGCGACCGAGCGCCGAGATCAGCAATACTTCCTACGACATCTATGTGCTCACAGCCATCGCATCGCCATATCGGCAGTGGTGTTCCCCAATAGCGCTCTCGCGAAAATGCCCAATCCTTTGCCTGTGAAAGCCACTCGCCAAACCGCCCTTCTTTTATATGGCTGGGCACCCAATTAACCTTCTTATTATTTTCAATTAATTTTTCCCTCAATTGGGACATCGTAATAAACCATGATTTTCGCGCATAATAAATAATTGGCGTGTCACACCGCCAACAAAACGGATATTCGTGTTCATACACCTCTTCTTTGAAAAAAAGTCCGCGCTCAGTAAGATCACCTACAATTGCCTTGTCTGTGTTTTTTACAAACACTCCCTGCCATGGAATCGGCGCGGCAAATTCTCCACTTGCCTGCACCGGATGCAACACAGGAAGATCATGTTTTTTTGCCGCTTCCATATCATCCACTCCATACGCAGGAGCGAGATGTACAATACCTGATCCATCAGAAGCAGACACGAAATCACCCCCCACAACATAAAAGGCGTCCTTATCGGGAGTAAGAAATGTAAAAAGCTGTTCGTACCGCATGCCGAGAAGTTCTTTGCCCTTCATTGTGCTTATACCTTCCCACCCCTCCCCGAGTTTATGCATGCAGTTTTTCGCCACGATAACTATCTCATTTTCTTTTTTTGCTTTTACATATTCAATATCGGGATTCACCGCAAGCGCAACATTTGCAGGGAGGGTCCATGGCGTTGTCGTCCATACGAGAAAATATTCCCGTATGGTAGGATCCTCGTGCTCATCAAACACTACTTTATGCTTTGCCTTTTCATGCATGCGCTCCTCAGGCGCATGGCGCACCACAGGAAATTTTACATATACTGATTTATCCTTTACTGTTTTATATCCTTGTGCGATCTCATGAGACGAAAGACCGGTACCGCACCGCGTACAATACGGTATCACTTTGTAATCCTCCACTAAAAGGCCTTTCTCGAATATGCGCGCGATAACCCACCATAGTGTTTCCATATAAGGCACCTCATACGTAACATAGGGATGCTTCATGTCGAGCCAAAACCCAATACGCTGGGTCATCTTCTCCCATTCATCTTTATATTTCCACACCGATTCTTTGCATAATCGGTTAAATGCTCCCACGCCGAACTTCTCGATATCTGATTTTTTAGTAATACCGAGCTTCTTTTCTATTTCAATCTCCACTGGCAACCCATGCGTGTCCCACCCCGCGTGCCGCGGAACAAAATACCCTCGCATCGACTTGTATCGTAAAAAAAGATCCTTAAAACATCGCCCCATTACATGCCCTGGATGTGGCATGCCATTGGCGGTTGGCGGACCTTCATAAAATATAAATGGCTTTCCTTTCTTTCGTTTTGAGAGAACCTGTCCAAATACATCATTCTCATTCCACCACGCGAGCACCCCTTCTTCCATGAGTGCTAATTGGGATTTTTTAACCTCTTTCTCTTGTTCCATAATAAAAATTGTAGCTGAAAAATCAGAAACTATCAAGAAAATAACGCTCACGCGCTCTTGACTAATATGTAGAAATAACGTACAACACTACCATTCAAAGACGACGCACATTCGACAACAAAATATAAGGGAGGGGTTATGGATAAAAAAAGAAGTATTATCGGCATATTCGCTGACATGGCTGTCGCGATATCTTCTGAGCCGTTTTCGGAAGCACTGCGTATTGCTACGCGAGCAGGAGCAGAGATTGCAGGAAGCTCTCGGTGCTGCATCGTCCTTAAAAGCAAAAAGGATGAGTTAAAAATCAAGGCAGGATTTCCTGACGGAGCGCATGGTATCGGAGAAAAGATCACGGGTGCCGGAGAAAAACATCTCCGCAGAGTAATGGATGAATGCCAGCATGTATTCGTTGGCGATGCGGCCAGCGACCACCAAACCGCCTACATGCGCCCGCTGGTAACGCAACAAGGCATCGCGTCGATCTTCTTTGTACCGCTCGTTTCAGAAAAAGAAACGATTGGCGTCATGGTGTTTGATTTTGTCGCACAGACAGAAAAACGCTTAGTCGACGCCACTACGGTCGCGCGGTACCTTGCGCGAGAGATCAAGATTCTCCGCCAGCAAAAAAAAGAGAAGGAGAAAGCGGAGCGCCTACAAAGACTCACGACGCTCGGCGAGCACTCCGCAAAGATCGCGCACATGATACGGAACGCCCTCGTAAATATCGTCGGTAATCTGCGTCATCTGAAAGAAGGGGCGCTGCTTTCAGATCATGACAGAATGCACGCGCTTATCGTGTATGATGAATTAAGAACACTGGATCGCCGCGTGAATCAAGTGCTTGCGTTCGCGAAATTTTCACCGGAGCATCTGGATCCGAAACCGCACAAGATCAGCGACACGCTCAATGTTCTCATTGGAAAGATGCGCGCGCTTCACCCTAAAATTCACATACACTTTTCCAAAAAGAACAACAGCACGACGCTCCTCCTCAACAAGGACTGGATCGAAAGCTGCGTGGACGATATCGTGCGAAACGCAGCGGACGCCGAAGCAAAGAACATCTGGGTTGAAACGCATAAGCTGTCAAAAGAAGGCAGCTTCACCATCTCCATACGAAACGACGGAGAGCCGATCGATTTGAAAAAGATAAATGCAAAAGATCTTTCGGAGATCTTTGATGCCTTCCGCACAACAAAGGAAAAAGGATTCGGTCTCGGTCTTTCTATCGTACAAGCCATGGTGCAATGCCATGGCGGAGAAATATCAGTGGAAAGCACCGCGGGGGACCCATGCATCGAAGGAGTCGTTCCTTGCACCACCTTCAAAATATCCCTCCCTTTATAGTACAACCGCCCCGGCTTTTACCTAGCCGGGGCATTTTTTTGCTATACTATACAGACTACATATATGCCATTAATCACAGAAAACAAACGATCCTTATTTGATTATGAAATACTTGCGCGATACCATGCCGGCATCGTGCTTCTTGGATTTGAAGCAAAAGCAGTATTTTATAAAAAAGCAGCGCTCGCCGGCTCGTTTGTTATCGTCCGTGGTGGCGAGGCATTCTGGATCAATGCGACCATTGCACCCTACCAACCAAAAAATACTCCTAAGGGCTATGAAAAAACTCGCCCCCGAAAGCTCTTATTGTCCAAGCGAGAAATAGCGGAACTTGCAGGAAAAACGGCACAAAAGGGCTTGACACTCATTCCTATTTCGCTGTACAATGAGGGTCGTAAAATCAAACTTGAATTCGGCCTCGCGCGATCGAAAAAGAAGTTCGAAAAGCGAGAGGATATCAAGGAAAGGGAGTTTGCCCGTGAAAAAGGGCGTGCCCTCCGAGGAGAAGATTGATTTTGGGGATGTTGGGCTTTGACAGAAAGTTCTTTTCACAATATGCAGAACGAGGTCGTCGCCCGCTCGGAAAACGGCGGCACACACCAATAAGTGCAAACTTATTCTCAAAAGTAAAGAATGCAATTGCGTTAAGCTTTGCTCCTCTTTCTTTCGCAAGAGTCTAGTACTTCTTGCCATCGGACCTGTTAACGCCTGATAGGCAGACCTCCGGTGTTATATTATCAGGTTGCGCGATACGACGCCGTAGCGTATCGTTAAGCTAAGCGGCTTTAAGTTCTGGCATTTTGGTTGCTTTTCAGCCAGCACTCGAGAACAACAAGCATCCTACGTCTGGAGAAATATTGTGAATATCTTTTTGGATGCGAGTTCAACTCTCGCCATCTCCACAAAAACATAGTCGCGAATGGGCCGCAGGTTTCTGCGGCGCGACCAATCATTATCTATCAGTAATAACAACAGCAATCGCACCAAAACCGAAAGTCAACAATCAAATACGGGCTCCAAAATTACGGGTAATCGATGAAGAAGGAAAAAGCCTAGACATCATGGACCTTGCCGAGGCATTGAATGCAGCGCGCGAAAGGGGTCTCGATCTCGTGGAAATTGCCCCCAAAGCACTTCCTCCTGTTGCAAAAATTATTGATTTAGGTAAGTATCTCTATCAGCAAGAGAAACAACAGAAAAAACAAAAGGTAAAGAATAAGGCAGGAGAGTTAAAGGTTGTGAAGATCGGTCAGGCAACATCAGAGCATGATATGATGATTAAGATTAAACAGCTTGAAGGATTTCTTAAAGAAGGGTATAAAGTAAAGGTTGAAATGTTTTTACGCGGACGGGAGCGAGCAAATAAGGAGTTTGCACGAAAGCGGTTTGGGCTCTTCTTAAGTAAGATTCCCATGGAACACACCGTAGAACAACCAACCAAACAGCTTCCATCAGGATTTATCACGGTATTAGGAAAAAAATAGTATGCAAAAAACAAACAAATCAGTTTCAAAAAGAATAAAAGTAACCGGGAAAGGCAAGCTTTTAAAGCGCACAATCGGTCAAAATCATTTTAATGCCCGTCAAACAGGGGCAACGGAAAGAGGGAAACGCGGGTTTTCAGCAATCGCGAGCACCGATGTTCCAAAAATGAACGATAAAATGCCATTTTCCCACTAAAAATATATGCCACGAGTAAAAAGAGGAACTACTGCAAATAAAAGAAGACAAAATCTTCGAAAGCATACAAAAGGGTATCGCTCAGGAAGAAATTCAAAAATCTCGCGAATGCGTGAGGCAACACTGCACGCGTTTAGCTATATGTTTGCGCATCGCAGAAAAAAGAAGGGTGATTTTCGCACACTGTGGAATGTACAAATAAATGCGGCATCACGCGAAAACGGAGTCCCCTACAGCGCGCTCATCCACAAACTAAACACAAGCAATATAGCAATTAACCGAAAGATGCTTGCGCATATCGCAAAGGAGCATCCAACAGTATTCTCAAAAATAGTTGCCACCACAAGATAAGTATCCCACATAATAAAAAAGAGCTCTCTGTATGAGAGCTCTTTTTTATTATGTACCTCCTTCTTAATTACGTATTTTGATTGCCAAATGCCCGGAAGAGTAGCGAAGCTGCAAACACACCTCCTCCAATTAAAATAATTGCAGCTCCGGGAACTACGTCATACGTTTGTGCAACCGATATGCCTCCCACCATTTCAATCACTCCAAGCACAACCGCAAATGCAGTCATGCTTTTTAAACTCCACGCGATATTTTTTGCCGCGACTACTGGAAGAATTAACATCGCTCCCATGAGTAGTGTGCCAACCACCTTAATGCCGAGCGCGATTGCGAGCGCAAGCGCGATCAGGAAAAGAAGTTCTGCCTTCTTATCAGACGACGCCTCATCTCGTGAAAGCTCTTTTGAAAACGTCGCGTGCGCGAACCGCTTAAACAACACAAACGTAACCACAATAAGCAGAGCTCCCAATATCACGCCAAACAGCATATCTGATTTCCCTATGTGCGCAATATCACCAAACAACGCTTCCACTGCATGTTCATCTGGAAGAAGGATCATGCCGATTGCAAGAGCTACTGTGAATGCCACACCTACCAGCGCATCAATAGAAATAGCAAAGCGCCGCTCGATAAGAAAAATGCCGACGGTCACTAGTGCAAGCGCCGTAAATGCGCCAATGAATGGGTCGATATGCAGTAACAACGCGAGCGCCACACCAGGGAGCGCTACATGTGAAAGTACATCAGACACAAGCGCAAGTCGGCGAAGAATAACAAACACTCCTAAAAATGAGGCCGCTCCGGCAATAACTGCGCTGACAATAAAAAGATTGGGGTCCATATATTATTTATGCTCGTGCTTATACACCGTAATATCTCCTCCGTATAATTCACCAAGGTTTTCCTTGTTGAGCACGGCGCGCGGTGTTCCTTCGCACAACATTTTTCTATTCAAACAGATTACACGATCAGCAAAGTCATGCACCACATGGAGGTCATGCGATATAATAATAGATGTAAGAGAAAAGTCCTTCACCATCTCTCGCACTAAATAATAAATAGTGCGCTCCCCTTCCACATCAACGCTCGCAGTCGGCTCATCCAATAAAAGAATATTTGGCCGCTCAAATACCGCTTGTGCAATAAGCACGCGCTGAAGCTCTCCATGCGAGATCTCCCCGAGGTTCTTTTTTATAAGATGCTCCGCCTTCACATAGCTCAAACATTTTCTAATCTCCTTCAACGCGGAATGGGAGGGAAACCAAAACCCCTTACTTTTTCTGCTGTACACCAAAAAAAATTCCTCTACGGTGAAGGGGACTGTTTTATCAAAATCGAACTTTTGCGGCACATAGCCGATAATCGGCTTTTCATGCCAAATTACCTCTCCTTGATATCGCACGCTCCCTAACAGCGCGCGAAGCAGCGTTGTCTTTCCTGAGCCATTCGGACCTATAATCGCGACATTTTCTCCCTTCTTTATTGAAAAAGAGACATCATCAACAACCTTCTCTCGCCCCACCTTTACTGATACATTTTTGACTTCTAAAAAAAGCATATGTTTCCTATATACAGTAACAATACTCGTGCATATCAGCAACCCTCGAGATCTTTCCTATGGCTTGTAATGAAACGCCCTCTTTTTTAAGCATCTGGACCTTCTGTACCACTCCTCTATTATATCCTGAAACCTTCCCGGAGGAAGCTACTACCCGATGGCATGGCACACGCGAATCATAATTATATGCGAGCGCGCTTCCTACCCCTCGAGTGGTAACCCCACACTCTTTTGCAATACGCATATATGTTCCCACTTTTCCCTTTGGAATGCGTTTTGTTTCGCAATATATCCTCTCCTGCACCGTAATCATTTCTCTTGCTCCCATATAGAATTGATGCGCTCGCTCAAATAGCTGTTGTGCCCTACGAAATGTAATTGCTTTTATTACATCCTCGTGCGAAAGCCACCGAAACGTCGCATGCTCATGCGATAGCAAAACTTTTGCTGTATCAGTTTTTGCCAAATATAATGTTACGGTCTTATGTGCTCTCCCTTTTTTCCCTTCGTGTATATACCTAATCTGCGTTCGAAATCCGGAAACTATAAAGAAATGATCAATACCTGTTTCTTCCTTTAGCTCTCGCACAGCGGTATCAATAAAACATTCTCCTTTTTTTATACCCCCTTTGGGAAACCCCCAAAATCCTTTTTGGGATTGTAATAGCAAAAACAATGCTCCTCGTGGTGTTTCCCGTACAACAATGAATCCCGCTGATTGCTCGCGACGCATACCCTTACGCATTACTCCGCTTTATGCGCTGTGACGCAGTAATATGTTCGTTAATATCCTTTACAATATACTCTGGGTTCACGCCATGTGAACGCGCGCCGGATGCGATCGTATCAAATTGTGCCATCGCACACCCCACACAATGAAGGCCGTATTTCAAAAAGATCGTGATTGACTCCGGATGTTTCCTCACTACATCAGCAATAATCGCCTCTTTTGTAATTATTATCGCCTTCTTTTTTATATTCTTTTTCATAGAGTAGCTTCGGTGGAAGATCCATCTGCGGATTCTTTTGCCTTTTTATCTGTTTCAGGAATTTTTTCTTCATCTATTGGCAACGTAAAGGAAAATACCGAACCCTTTCCCTCTTCTGTTTCCACGGAAACGTTCCCCCCATGACGCATCACAATATTTTTTACTAAATATAATCCGAGTCCGCTTCCATCTGTTTGTTGCTTCACTGCATTCGCTCCGCGGAAAAACTTCGTAAAAAGACGCACCGCCTGCTCCTTCGGCACACCAATACCTGTGTCCCGCACACTCACTCTTACATAGCTCCCCGCTGAAGTAATATCTACTGTTATTGTCCCATTATTAGGGGTATACTTCAGCGCATTATCAACAAAATTCTGCACCACTAGCTCAATGCGGGCAGAATCAATTTTTAATGAATGCGTTGTTTCGGGTTTATTAAATACAAGTGTGATGTTTTTTTCTTTTGCTTTTACAATAAACGCATCCATTGCTTTCTGGACTAGCGCGGATAAGTTCGCATGATGGAACGTAAATCCGAATCTCCCTTCTTCAATGCGTGCCACATCAAGCATGTCAGTCACCAGCTCAATCATTCGCTCATTCGATTCATACCCTTTTGTGAGAAGGTTTTTTTGTTCAGGGGTGATCGGCCCTGCATCTTGATCTAATAATAGCTTCATAACCCATTTGATTGCTGAGAGCGGTGTGCGGAGCTGATGCGCCGCGATCGAAATAAACTCTGACTTCGATTTTGCAATTGCCTGCTCGCGCGATACATCGCGAAGCACTTTTAAATAGCGCACTACCGCATGTTGTTCATTATGAATAGGAATGGTAGTAATTTGCAGTTCGAGCTCTGCGGGCTTAGTGATCTTTGTCTCAATGATATCGGGCTTTCCTTTCTCAAATCGTATCTTTCGCACATTCTCCCCAAGAATGGGGTACAACACCTGTGCTAACGGCGCAAGCGTAGGGTTTTGATGAATAATACTTGGGCGAATCACCACGCCAAGCACATCTTCTTTTTTAATACCAAGCATCTCCTCTGCCTTTACATTAAGCAAGGTGATAAGAAAATCAGGGCTGTATTCAATAATGCCTGTTTCGAGGTTTGCAATTACTGATTCTGTTCTTTCTTTTTCCTGTATGAGTTGATTTGAAAACCCAACCGCGCGAAGCGTGCTCCGCGTCAACACAAGCACTAAAAATATAAACAAACCAAGCCCAGCAACCACAAAGAGTAAAAATCTATTCCATGTTTGCCATGCCTCCGCATATCCTTCCTCTACAACAATTACAAAATTAAGCGGCTTAAATAATAATCCGACCGCCTGCTGGTACTCGCCAAACGGGTCCGCGTATGAACCAAACTCATATGTATATTTTTTTATCTCGTTTGAATCAAGCACATTCTTTACAAAGTCCATCTGAAGCAAAGAATCACCAATGCGCTGCGGATTATAATGATCAATAATCGCGCCGGTATCATCGGCAATATATACGTACTCACCTTCGTCATCCGCAATCTCTCGCGAGAACCCCTCTAACCGCTCATGAATATCCACATTCACACCAAACACAAATACACCCAGGTCAGGCACATCCACCCGCTCAAATGCAAGAATATTGGGGACAGCTTTATTAGGGATATGTAAGGCGCGCGCAGAAAATCCACTGCTCAGTGCCTCAATAAAATAATCGTTTTTTGCAACAGTGCGGAGCTCGTGAGGCGCAAACACTTTTTCGTGTGATACACGCGCTTTTTCTTCTCCGAAAGAATCAATAATAAATACCTCGATGACATCGCTTCTATTTTGCAAGAAGAGCTTAATCTGCTCCGGATCAAACGTGTCAAAAGTAATATTCCCCCGCCGTTTTTGCAATGCAAAAAGAGCAAATTCATCGATTTGGTTTTTTGGATGATTAATAACAATCTCTTTCGCTTCGATTTCTATCTTTTCTGCCGTCTCAAGAAGATGGGAAAGAACCCTGTTTTCGATATCATCGAGTGCGGGCACCAACCAAAAAAGGTTAAAAGCAACCACCACCACAAGCCCGATGATAACCGTCCTCCACACGGGAAGCATGCTTATCCTTCTTTTTGATGATTTTTCCTTTGTAGCGTGAGTTGGTTCTGCCATATTAAATAAAAGAATGTAGCGCTCCCCATCGTTTCCCTGTATATACATCAACGCGAATGGGTACGCGTAAAGGAAACACGGATTCCATGATGTGCCGTATCGTCGGTACAACTTCTTTAATTATATCATCCTTTACCTCAAATATTAATTCGTCATGTATCTGAAGCAACAAACGCACGCCTTCATCTCGCCTTAATGAAAGCACGTCCCGAGCAACACGGATCATTGCTATCTTAATAATATCGGCTTGTAGCCCTTGTGTTGGCATATTCTGTGCCATGCGTTCGGCTCCATTGCGTACCATCGGGTTCTGCGAGTGAATCTCCGGTAGCCATCGTTTCCTTCCGGTGAGCGTCTGTACACATCCGTATTTTTTTACATGCTCTTTTGTTTTTTCAATGAACGACGCGACGCCGGTAAAATTTTTAAAGTATTCTTCGATAAATTGCTTTGCGGTCTTTTGATCAATGCCCGCGGTTTGCGCAAACGCGCGCTGACCCATACCATATAATATCCCGAAGTTAAGCGCTTTTGCGGCATTACGCATTTCTTTTGTTACTTGCTCAAGCGGCACGTGATTTATCTCCGCGGCGGTTGCTCGATGAATATCACCGCCTGATTCGAAAATACGAATCATTTTTTCATCGCCGGAAAGTGACGCAATAATCCGCAACTCTATTTGTGAAAAATCAAGCGCAACAAAGCTGAATCCTTCGTCCGCAACAAATGCGGAGCGCACCGCATCAGCAAATTCTCCCTTTTGGGGAATGTTTTGCATATTTGGCTCAGATGAAGAAAGGCGCCCCGTTGCAGTGCCAGTTTGATTAAAAATAGTGTGAATTCTTCCTGTGTCTGGATGCACCGCTACCTGTAACGAGTCCGCATATGTACTTTTTAGTTTTGCAACCTCTCGATACCGCATAATCTCAGCAACAATTGGGTGTGCATCTCGTATCTTTTCAAGCTCATCCGCTTTGGTACTGTATAAGCCCGACTTCACGCGCTTAGCACGAGCCGGAAGTGCAATGGCAAGCTTTTCAAATAAGATCTTTGAAAGCTGTGCGGGTGAATCCAGATTAAACTCCTCTCCCGCGAGCGCAAAAATACTTTTTGTCGATTTCTTTTTTTCTTGCTCAAGATGAGTAGAAAGTGTTTCTAGTGCTTTTACGTCGATTTTTATTCCTACCCGTTCCATTTCTGCAAGCACCGGCACCAACGGCATCTCTATCTCATACATCACCTTCACAAGCCCTTCTGTGCGCAAGGCGTTATCTAGCTGGTCCCGCAATGCAAAAAAAGAAAGTGGTGGTTTTCCAGCAACACTATACTTGCGCTCAATATGTTCAAGTGGATACTCTCTCTCCCCTGAAGATAATAAATATGCCGCAAGCATACCATCAAACTCAATGCCACGAGGCGTGATCCCTTCATTCCGGCACGCCTTAATAAGTTGCTTGCTGTCGTAGCAAATCTTTTTTATCCTCTCGTTTTCAAGTATGTTTTTTATTTCCGCAAGTGAGGACTGATATGGCGTGCCATCACGCGCCGTCACCTGTATGTGCGTGCCGTCCCATGCGCATGCAATTATTTTTTCTTTTCCTATCTTTTCGATATCCCCTTGTACTTCTTTCACCGGCTCTGACTCAGCCACAACGCTTTCTTCCTGGGGTTGTCGATGGAGTGCTAATCGCGAAATTAAACTTGTAAATCCATACTTTCGTAATAATGCTTCGATCTCGTGCTGATCATACTCTCCAAATTTTACTTTTTGAAGATCAAACTCAAGGGGTACATTGCATCGAATAGTCGATAAGCTTTTAGAAAAAAATGCTTGTTCCTTGTGTGGCGCGAGCTTCGCTCTCATTTTTTCTGGCATATCATCTAAATGCGCGTACACCTCTTCAAGCGAGCCATACTGTGTAAGCAATGCTGTTGCAGTCTTTTCTCCCACACCAGGCACGCCAGGGATATTATCAGAAGGGTCTCCTTTTAATCCTTTAAAGTCATTCATCTGTGATGGCGCGAGGCCAAAGCGAGCACGCACTGCTTGTTCGTCATAAATCACGGTATCTGAAATTCCTTTTTTCGGCGTGAGCACCTCGGTGCGCTCATTGACCAGTTGGAGCGTGTCGAGATCGCCGGTAATAATAATACATTTCACATTCGGGGTTGTTTCGTATGCATGCGTGGCGATTGTGCCAATCATATCGTCCGCCTCGTATCCTTCTTTTTCGTAAATAGGAATGCCGAGGGCACTCACAATTTCTTTCACTTTTGGAAATTGTACTATCAGATCATCTGCTGTTTTAGGGCGATGCGCCTTATAATCAGCAAACTCTTCATGTCTAAATGTTGGCGCAGCTAAATCAAATGTTGCCGCAACATATTCTGGCCTTAGCTCGCGGAGCACTTTCAGCAATATACTTGTAAACCCATATACCGCGTTCGTCGGCTCCCCTTTATTTGAGAGCGGTGGTAATGCATGATATGCCCGATGCACAAGAGCATTCCCATCAATTAAAACTAATTTTGCGAGTTTTTTCATTAATATATGTAAGCGTCACTCGTATCATGTTCTTTTTTGGTAATGCTTTTGCGACCCGCCTCGCCCACTCAATCAGCACAATGTTTTCGGGGTCAGCCATAACCTCGCTAAGCCCGATACTACTCACATCCTTTTCCCCTTCTAACCGATAACAATCAGCGTGATAAAAAGATTTAAACTGCTTCTTTTTCTTTATACCGTACTTATGCACGAGTACAAACGTTGGGCTCTTTACCTTTTCTTTTACTCCAAGTCCTTCAGCAAACCCTTGCGCAAAGGTTGTTTTTCCAGCGCCCAACACACCATTAAGCGCAACAACTACAGCACTTTTTAATACTACCTCCTGCGTAATTGCCTCGGCAAATAATTTCGCCAAAGCTTTTGTCTCTTCCGCACTTTTGGTAATTATACTATTCACACGTGTATTGTAATGCCTATCGGCATATTTGACAAAAAACACCCCACATAGTACAGAGAAAGCATGACATTACATAAAAAGCTGGCATATCTCATTTTTCTCTTGGCGCTCGCGGGAAGCGTTGTCGCGTGGTCTTACGGTCCTTTCCCTACAACGCGCTCTATCCCCGTTACTACCCCCATAGCAGAGCAACCCCTCGATACATCGGATTGGAAAACCTACCGGAATGAAGAACTTGGGTTTGCAATAAAGCTCCCGCCGAGGTGGGAGGGGTATAAGATAGAGACAAAAAGGGACAAACAAGTTTTTGGATGGGTTGAATTTTCGAAAGAGGTTGAACAGATAAATGTATCTACGAATGAAACAGCGAAATTCTACTCACCAATTCTTATCATCCAAGTATTTACGGATGAACAGTGGGGCAGAGAAATGAGCTATGGTTATCCTCGT
>JANLHQ010000025.1 GCA_024654415.1 Candidatus Azambacteria bacterium
CCGCGCCGAGTATCAGTCCGATTATCACGAGGACTATCGCAAGCTCCACGAGGGTAAACCCCTTCTGGTTACTCAATACGCCTTTGTGTCTGTTCATTATCATCGCCTCCCTGTTTTATGTTCCGAAGATTTTTTTATGAACCCGCTCAAAGCGAGGCCCGCGGACCCGCCCGCCCCCGCCTCATATCCATAAATAATAAAAATCGTGTCATTTTTATGACAATAAAAATTTACTGCAATTAATATGCCATGGCCTAACATATTGATTTACCAATACTTCATAAAAATATCGACCGATAAAACCGTGACATTTTTTCACGAAGTGACAAAATTTGTCAAAATTTTGTCACTTCGCATAGGTGCGCTTTATTACCGGTTTTTAAAAGAAAAACTTTAGGGAAGCTCTGATTAATTATGTTTCCCTGTCATTCTGAGGGAGCGGAGCGACCGAAGAATCTCGTAACTTGCTGATGTTTGTCTAATACGAGATTCTTCGCTACGCTCAGAATGACATGCGGTTGCGAATTAATCAGAGGCTCCTTAGTTTTTTGAAAAAAGCGCGGGTGGAAAATTCGAGGTGGGTTTTCCGGATGGAATTTCAAACAGGATGCTGAAAAAGTCCATCCATGGCTTTTTCAGCAACGACTTGCCCGAAGTGAATGGCAGAACTCCGTTCTGCCCGGCAGAGAAAGGGTCATTTTTATAGCTCGCCTTATCACTTCGTGAGCCGGCGAGCACCCGGTCGTGCAAGTCTCACAAATTGCTCGACTTTTCTGTCTCGCAATTAAGCAATCCGTCCATGGATTGCTTAACAGGCTGCTTTTTCAGCAGCCTGTTAACTGTCTGCCGCGCGCGTCTCCGGGGCTACAGCCACTTCTTCCTTCTAAAAAATATGAGCATGACCACGCCTACCGCGAGCATCAACAGCAATACCGCCGGGTATCCGTAATACGAGTGCAGCTCCGGCATGTTAAGCGGGCTCTTCTCCGTGTCGAAGTTCATGCCGTACACCCCCGCTATGAATGTG
>JANLHQ010000029.1 GCA_024654415.1 Candidatus Azambacteria bacterium
TGCCAGATGCCGTTTGTTTTTTGAAGTGTTTCAGGGAAGATAACGAGCTCTATGGTGTCGGTCATGTCTTGGAGGTTTGCAAATGCCATAGGATCCCCCTTTTTTGTGACAATTTTTTTGAGGCCGGAAATAATGCCTCCGAGTTTTACTGTTTTTCCTAATATATTACTTGAAATATCTCGGATTGGAATAGCATGTTTGGAAAGTTGTTCTTGATAATCCGCAAGCGGATGATCTGATATATACAGGCCGAGCAATTCTTTTTCCCATGCTAATTTTTGTTTTCTGGTTGCAGGTTCTGCTTCTTTAAGCGTGATAGAATTTATTTTTATTTCACTGTCGCCAAAAAGCCCAATCTGCGGGCTGTCGGCATTTTTTTGAGTTTCTCGCGCATACTCAAGAAGCATCTCGAGATTAGCAAGGAGTTGATTGCGTTCGCCCATATCATCCATTGCCCCACATTTTATTAGTGCCTCAAATGATTTTTTATTAAGATCTTTGTGTTGTGTGCGTTTAATAAAATCTTCAATGGAAGCGAACGGCGTGTCCCCGCGCGCCTCGACGATTGCTTCTACGAAATTTTTACCAACATTTTTGACCGCCACAAGTCCGAAGCGGATCTCGGTATCGGATACAACGGTAAATATTTTTTTGCTTTTATTGATGGCGGGAGCAAGTACTTCAATGCCCATTGTCTTTGCTTCTTGTACCAGGAATGCAACTCGTTCGATGTCGGCAAGGTCTGACGTCATGAGCGCCGCCATAAATTCAGCGGGAAAATGCGCCTTGAGGAAGGCGGTCTGGTAGCCAATAAGCGCATAGCATACCGCGTGTGAGCGGTTAAACCCGTATCGGTCAAACGGTTCAATGAGTTTCCAGATTTCTTGCGCGACTTTTTCGGAAATGCCATTGGCAATCATGCCAGAGATTAACTTACTTCTTTGTTCTTCCAGAAGTGATTTGATCTTTTTACCGATTGCTTTACGCAAGGTGTCCGCTTGGGGAAGGGTGAACCCTGCCATCTCTTTTGCGATTTCCATGACCTGCTCTTGATAGATCATGATGCCGTATGTATTTTTCAATATTCTTCCCATGGCTGGGTAGATATGCTCAATGGGTTCTCTGCCGTGTTTGCGTGCGATAAATTTTGGGATAAGTTCCATTGGGCCTGGGCGGAAAAGCGCCACCATTGCAACAATATCTTCGAATTCGGTAGGCACAAGCTCTTTGAGGTATCGCTTCATGCCAGCGGATTCAAGCTGGAATACGCCGGTTGTGCGCGCTTCTTGAAAAAGCTTGTATGTTTTTTTATCGTCGAGCGGTATCTTGTCGAGGTTCACGCGCTTGCCATGGCGCGCTTCAATGATAGTAATAGCGTTTTCTATAATAGAAAGATTTTTTAGCCCGAGGAAGTCCATTTTCAGAAGGCCGAGGTCTTCAATGGCGTGCATTTCGTATTGTGTAACGATTTGCTTGGTGCCATTGGCTTGATCGTCATCTTCCTGCGCGCGTGTTGCGTATTGGAGCGGGACGATCTCAGCAAGCGGGTCTTTAGATACAACGACCCCACATGCATGTACTGATGCGTGTCGTGATACACCCTCGAGTTTTCTTGCCATATCAAGGATGAGGCGTGCGTCTGTATTGGTATCGTAGAGCGTTCTTAGTTCCGCAGTGGAATCAAGCGCCTCTTGTAGTGTTGAGCCAAAGGGGACAAGCTTAGCAAGTGTGTCGCATAGACTATATGTGATGCCGAGTGCTCGCCCCGTATCACGCACGGCCGCACGCGCCGCCATGGTACCAAATGTAATGATCTGGCCTACGTGATCGCTCCCATATTTTGCGGCAACATATTCAAGCACCTTGTCGCGCCCCGTATCGGCAAAGTCGATATCGATATCAGGCATGCTGATACGCTCAGGGTTAAGAAAGCGTTCGAAGATAAGATCGTATTTGATAGGGTCTACATTTGTAATATTGAGAATATATGAAACGATTGACCCAGCCGCTGATCCACGGCCCGGCCCCACAACTACATTGTGCGCTTTTGCCCAGTTCACAAAGTCCTGCACAATAAGAAAGTATGATGCAAACCCGGTTGTAATAATTACGGAAAGCTCATAGTCGAGCCGATCAAGTACCTCTTTCGTTGGATTTTGATATCGGTTTGGCAAGTATTCCATACAGAGATTACGCAAGTACGAATCCTGCGTTTCTCCCTCTGGTACGGTGAAGTGAGGAAGCTGAATATTCCCGAGCTCTATTTCTACATTGCATCGGTCCGCAATTTTTTGTGTATTTTCAAGTGCACTTTTTGGATACGGGAACGTAGCATACATATCCTCGGCGCTTTTGAATGAGAAGTCATCTTGTGCGAGAGAGATACGGTCTCCTTCGCCGAGCTTCGCGCCGGTCTGTACCGCCATAAGTGTATCTTGAGCTTTTGCATCGTCTTTATCGAGATAATGCACGTCGCACGTTGCCACAAGCTCGAGCCCAAACCGCTCTGCGTATTCGATAAGCTTTTTATTGATAGTATCTTGAAGCTTGATGTTGGGATGATGAGCGAGTTCAAGATAGAAGTGCTGGGGGCCAAAAATTTCTTTGTAGGTACTCACAAGCTCCTCGGCAAGCTCGAAATTTTGCCCGGCGATCGCACGTGGTATTTCTCCTGAGAGACATCCTGATAATGCAATAATGCCTTCGTGGTGCTTGGCGAGCGCTTCTTTATCAAGGCGTGGCTTGTAGTAAAACCCTTCAAGGTTTGCCGTAGTTACCAGTTTGATGAGATTTTTGTAGCCTATATTGGTTTCTGCGAGAAGCGTAAGGTGAAACCGCTTATCATCAATACCCGCTTGTTTGTCTTGCATGCGACGCGGCGCAACATAGAGTTCTGCCCCAATTATTGGTTTTATACCTTGTTTTTTGGCTTGTTTATAAAACTCGATAATACCGTACATAGACCCATGATCGGTCAGCGCAACTGCGTCCATACCAAGCTCTTTTGCCTTTAATACGATGGCGGCGGGCTTTGGAAGGCCATCGAGCAGAGAATAGTGGCTATGGACATGGAGGTGAATAAATTTCATGCTACACTAGGAGAATGATAAAGAGATATCTCTAAAAGACGTTCTCATTCTAGCATGGCACAAAGGACTAATCCAACACTAGCAGAAGAAGAGAAGTTGTGGCGTCGCGGATACACGGTTATCGGCGTTGACGAGGTAGGTATGGGGCCGCTTGCAGGGCCGGTTATCGCTGTCGCAGTGACGATTTGCGCTACGTCTGCGCATGAAATAAAAGATATCACGGCGTTGGGTATACGCGATTCTAAGATGTTGAGCGAGAAAAAGAGAGAAAGTATTTTTGAGGCACTCACCACCCACCCGCTTGTTGAGTGGGGACAAGGAAGTGTGGATGAAAAAACCGTAGACCAGATCAATATATTACAAGCAGGGTTGCTTGCGATGCGTAAAGCGGTGATGCAGTTGTGTTCACAAAGAAAGGGCGCGGTAGACGAACGCATATTCTTGTGCGTGGATGGCACGCGCATTGTTCCCGATATTATTGCTGATCAGCGATCAATTATTAAGGGAGATGCCACAGTTCTCTCTATTGCATGCGCATCAATCATAGCAAAAGTTTTGCGCGACAGAATGATGCACGAGTATGCAAAAAAATATCCGGAATATGGATTTGAGAAACACAAAGGATATGGAACAAAAATGCACATGGAAAACATCAAAACACATGGCCCGTGCGCTATCCATAGGAGGAGTTTTTTAAAATCAATATCGCCCTAAAGAGTGCTTGATAAAATGAGAATGCAGTGGTAGAGTGCTCGTGAAAGAGGCCTTTAACAAGTCGTAATAACTATTCAAAGGGAGGGTGCATATGAAGAGAAGAAGAGGGCTTGGAATGCTACTCATGCTGTTTGCTCCGATTTTTTCGACGCCGGTAGCGATGATTCAAGAAAACATACCTCACCTCGCGCGCGTAGCAGGACGGTCTATTACTTATCCTCACGGAGGGTCCGACCACCCCGCATTCCGGAAAAACAGAAAAAAGAAAAAAGAACAGAAGAATAAAAAAAACGGGAGGAATAGATACTCTAAGAGAGCGGAGGTATTATTGGAGAGAGAGGAGAGGAGAGGAGGGTAACATGAAAAAAAGATGGTTCCCTTTATCTTTTTTAAGCATTATTCAGGCGCTGTGCCACGGAACCCTGCCGTGTTGTGAAGTGGGGAAAAGAGATAGAATCAAGGATATTCGACCAAACACGCTTACAGGACGAAAGCGCCTCGAAAGGAAGCACCGGGTTGCAGGGTTTGGAAAGAAAAACAATAACCCTCCATAATAAAAACCACTTTTAATAAAATCAAAAATCCGCATAACACGCGGATTTTTGATTGACCGCATAGTGCTTTTCACCTATGATACCAGAACTCATCTTATTACTCTTTCCAGCCGCGATGCGAGCCATACTGTGTCGGGACAAGGAGTGACGACGCAGGAGTAGTTTCACTACTTCAAGGAGGAGTGACGCCGTATCCGGCGCAGCATGGCCGTAGCCCAGCTCGCAAAAGCTTCGCTGGACTGCTGTTTGTTAGCCAATCGCTTCGCTCTTGGACAAACAGGGAGCCCTAAGGGTTCTGGCGATTTTCTCCCCTCGCTTCGTTGCTCCTCGTTATGGTAGTATAAAACTACCACATCCTCGTTCACGCCTCGCGAGAAAAGAAAATCGCTCAAGAACGCGGCTAGGAAATAGTATTAAAATGAGTTCTAGCATGGCAAAAGGAAAAAACACCTCAAAAAACAAAGCAAAATCAAAAAACGGGAACGAAAAAAACAACGAAGAGAAGAAACCAAGGTTTGATCTTCATCCGGAAACAAAAAAAAGCGTCCTCGCAGTAATCTTCTTTACAGTTGCCGCAATACTCGTGCTTTCGTATTTTGGATACGCGGGACGTGCGGGAACATATGTATATCGTGCAGTTGATGCGCTCCTTGGTATAGGCTTTTTTCTTGTACCTCTCAGTTTTGCGTTTATTGGCGTAAGCTTGCTCCGCACGCTTAAAACCAATATCTATTTTACTTCATTTTTTGGAGGAACTCTTTTTTTATTTAGCGTGCTGGGGTTTGTCGACCTTGTTGCGCGACAAAGCGTTGGGGCACCGGTTGATGGCGTTGACGTTGTCGCTACAGATCATTATCCTGCAGGGTACATCGGGTATGCGATCGCATACCCCTTTGTATACTTTTTTGGTTTCTGGGTCGCATTGTTATTATTTATCGTTGCGGCGTTGATCGCAATTTCAATCACCTTTAATTTGCCGCTGTTTCATCAGCGAAAGAATGACGAAGAAGAAGTCGACGAGGGGCTTTCTGAGGATGACGAAGAGGAGCTTGAATCCATTAAAACAATAGAGGAGTGGGAAAAAGATGCGGACGTGGGGTTCACCGCGAAAGCAATTGCGAATGTAAAAGAAAAGACACAGGAAGCGCTTGAACGAGCAGGCATTGGCTCGCGCGCGAAAGAGGAGAGGCAAAAAGATAGTGGGGGGGCGAGTAATAAAGAAGTCGCTGATTTTGTGGTGGAGACACATCAGAAGTTTTATAAAATTCCACCGCTTGATCTACTTGAAAAGGATTCCGGCAAACCAAGCTCGGGAGATGTTGAAGCATATTCTCTGGTGATTCAAAAAACACTGAAGCATTTTGGTATTGAAGTGGAGATGGGGGAGGTGAACGTGGGGCCGACGGTGACACAGTATACGCTCAAACCTGCGCAAGGCATAAAGTTATCACGTATTATTGCACTGCAAAACGACCTTTCGCTTGCGCTCGCGGCGCACCCATTACGCATCGAGGCTCCTATTCCTGGGCGATCACTTGTGGGCATTGAAGTGCCGAATAAATCAGTCGCGCTTGTGCGTATGCGCAACATGATTGATAACGCCGCGTTTGCACAAGCACCACTACTCACCATGGTGTTAGGAAGGGATGTTTCAGGGAGCTTACAGTATGCTGATATTGATAAAATGCCGCACCTTTTAATTGCAGGTACTACGGGGTCGGGT
>JANLHQ010000039.1 GCA_024654415.1 Candidatus Azambacteria bacterium
TATTGGAAGCCAGAAAAGAGGGTGAGCCGTCGATTACTTTGAGGCGCATCCAATGAAAACGAAGCGAAAAAGGAAACTTGTGTTCCGTCGTTATCCCCAGAATCAATTGGACCTCGTGCGCCAGTACCTGACCGAGTACCAGGATAATCACGGCTTCTGGCCGTCCAAACGCGAGGTGGCGATACGCTTCGGAACCCACCATTCCACCGTGGGCTTCTGGTATTCCCTGATGGAAGAAGCCGGGACGCTGAAACTTCACCCCGGCATCGCCCGCGCCATTGAACTGCTGTAAACAAGCTGATTTGGAAGGACGCCTTGCATGAATAGCTCAGAAATCAAAAAAAAAATGATTGTCCAATATTGGCATTTCTCTGGAATGAATAGAGGCTGCTCAATTCAAGAATTAGTTTTTGTGAAAGTCATCAGCTTTGGTAAAGTGTTTGCAACCGTAGATAATGATCTTGGCATTCGTTATCGTGTGCGATTGTCTGAGCTAGAGCATTCTCGTGAAGGCGAAAAGTCCTTCCAACAAAGCGTGCAGCGGACTGCGCAAGTCGCGCACTAAAAAGGAGAAACATGGCTACAAGATATTTCAAAAAACAAGATGGCCACGAAGTTTGCACAATGTCATCTGGTAATCGCTCAAGTGTACAACCTGATGATCCTGGTTATCCATACGATTGGATTGAGATTGACCACAAAGAATTCAAAAAGTTGCGCCGCAATATTGTGAGCTGTAGAACAAAGCGTGCACTGGAACCTGAAATTTACACTCCGTTTTTGAATTGCGGCTGGAAACATGAAGCTGATGGCACATGCAATCATCCACGCAACGCAACCCCTGAATGTCATCAGTTCTGTTGCCCCATAACAGCAATAGAGAGGCTAAAATGATATTTTTGGATAGGTTCGATACAGTTTCTGATCTGCGTGGTAAAAATCGCACGTATGAAAATATCAAAGCGGCGGTTTTGAAGGCTGGTAGATTTTCATGTTTCGATGTCGAAACCAAAAAAGACGGCATGATGTTTACAAAACTGTGTCACGACGATCCAGAAATTGAAACCTTTGACATGGGTTATCCGTGGACCGGTGTGCGCCGCCGAACATCGCGTGCACCTGACGCGGCTAACGGCATAGCGTGTCCGATTTGTGGCGAAAAGTCTTACTGCATTCACCGTGATAATTAGTCGCGGCGCAGGAAGCGGTATATTGTCGAGCAGGACTGGAAAAACCTGGCTAAACTTGCCGATGAATATTTGGCACTTGGCGCGTTGACCCTGGCCGGCGAGGTGCGCAGAGAGATACCAAGTGCATAAAAGGTTTTGATCCCGAAAGAAAGGTAAACGATGAGTCAAATAATTTTTAAGGTCGCTGGTCATCCAGAAAGTGAATTGGTTTTTTATCCTGAAACCAGTTGCGGGGGTATTCGTCAGGGAGTTGGTTTTGCCAATGGTCGCAAAAATGGCGGGTGGGTTATCGCTTATAAAGACTTATTGGAAATGGCGAAACTTGCAAAAGAGGCACGCCGCCCAACAAAGCGCGCACACCGACCCGACAACCGGGCGCAAGAAGTAAAAGATTGGGTCGAAGAAAAAAGGCAATAGTGAGTTTTCGTGAACGGTCAATTGATTTACCGCTCAGAATGTTCATATTCACGCTTACGGAGGCAAGATGAACACAACAGAAATATTTCAACTGCTAATATTTTTGGTTATTTTTATCGGTGGGTTTTTGGCTGGTAAGAACTATGGTGAAACCGTCACGACTGCAAAAATGGGTGATGCTGTAATAAAATCATACCTAGAAAGCCAAAAATGATTAGACAAACCATACTTCACAAATTGGACATTTTCACGTTCGGCAAATATAAAGGCAAAACAGTCCGCCACGTGATAGAGCATGAGCCTTCGTACATCTTGTGGCTTGACGAGCAAAAAATAGTCGCATTCCCACAGGAAATATTGGATAATGCGTTGGATAATGCGATGGACGAGGATTGAAAACAAAATTGATACCATAGAAGGGGCGCGGGCTTCTTTCCTGAAAGCGCAAACAGCGCACCGACCAGAAATTTTCAGGATAACAACGCGCAACCTGCCGTGTCCTTTGCAACCATCGGACTTTCACGATAAGGCGCAAGCGTCCGAGCGGCAGGGAACTTGACAAAACTGCTACTTGCAAAATTAGGAAATGCGGTTATAATGAATGTAATAAATGCACAAGGCACGTCAAAGCCTATAAAATAAAGTGCAAAACAGAGATGGCTCAAGAAACTCTTTGTGAGTTAAAGTGTGATGGTTTTAGGTAAAGCCCATGACAAGGCGAT
>JANLHQ010000042.1 GCA_024654415.1 Candidatus Azambacteria bacterium
AAGGACCCTGAAAAATAATTCGGGTCCTTTTTTATGAAAAGAACTAACGTCCCTTGCGGTAATCCCCGTATGGGATTATACCTCGCCGATACCACCGCTCTCTTAAGGGCCTTAAAAAGTGGCACATGTGGTCCAAAAATCGTTGGCGTGATATTATCGCCAATTCCGAAAATCTCTGGATACCATCTTGCCGGATGATATTTTTTTGCGAAGGAAGCCAACTCCCCCCGATTCGCTGGGCGCCATCCGGGATAAAAGTCATCTCTCGCTATCACTGATGGCGATGTGCCGATAGAAAGAGAAATGATTTCAGCTTCTCGCTCGTTCACATACAGCGGAACTTTTAAAAGTGTTCTAAACAACAATGAAAAGCCCACCTCACACCTCCTTTTTTTTAGACACATCCTCCTTCTCAAGAAGCCACTCAAGGTCATCTAACCCCTCGAGCATGTTTCTAGTAGATACGATCAACTCCTTCATCGCCGCACAAAAATTTTTCCGACACTTCTCTGATGGTAAAACTTTGTATATATTACGAAGATCATGGCTAATGGATTCATCCTGCCCCATAAAGAGAGCTAATGGTTCAAAAATCCATTCATCCCTACTTTTTTTTTGATAGCCCGTGAGACCATCAAACAACCATTTTCTGAAATCTTCTTTCGAATATGTTTGGAAAAATTTTGTGTGTACCTTCTTTGGTAGTATCATAATTCCTCCTAGTTTTTATTATGTTAAAGGGCTGGTTTCTGTATTATTGTGAGATCGCCGTGCCGCCATTGTTATATATAAATCATGATTTGTCAATAGTATTTGATGTTTGTGGGAAAACTATTTTTGCTTTTTACTGCATAATATCATAATATAAATTTAATGATTCCACGACATCATTTACCACAGGTTGACCCTGAACTTGATGCGCTTATCGCGCAGGAAGAAAAACGCCAGCACGATGGCCTTTTAATGATCGCGTCTGAAAATCTCGCGTCTGATGCGGTGCTTGAAGCCGCGGGGACTGTCCTGACTAATAAATATGCAGAAGGATACCCGGGCAGACGCTACTATACGGGAGCGCAATATGTTGACCAGATAGAGCAACTTGCAATCGACCGCGCGAAAGAACTGTTCGGCGCGGAACACGCCAATGTCCAGCCGCACGCCGGCTCACAAGCAAATCTTGCATGCTACTTTGCACTTCTCGAACCGGGAGACACTATTTTAGCGATGAACCTTTCACATGGCGGACATCTCACGCACGGCCACCCCGTATCGCTTTCGGGAAAATTATTTCATTTTGTGCACTACGGCGTCGAGCAAGACACGGAAATTTTGGATATGGATAAGGTCGCGGCGCTTGCGAGAGAAGTGAAGCCGAAGCTTATCCTTTCCGGATTCACCGCATACCCACGCGCAGTCCCCTTTTCACGCTTTGCTGAAATTGCGCGAGAGGTTGGCGCATATGCGATGGCAGATATATCACATATCGCAGGGCTTATTGTTGGGGGTGTTCATGAAAGCCCCGTGCCGACGCATGATGTTGTGATGACCACCACCACTAAAACATTGCGCGGTCCCCGGAGTGCTATTATTTTGTGTAAGGAGCAATTTGCAAAACAGATCGATAAAACAGTATTCCCCGGCATGCAAGGTGGACCACATGAGCACATTATCGCGGCAAAAGCAGTATGTTTTAAAGAGGCGCTGACGGATGAATATAAAAAATACCAACAACAAATCGCGATCAACGCACAAATACTCGCAGAAACTTTGATGACGGAAGGCCTGCGTCTTGTTTCGGGTGGCACTGATACGCAT
>JANLHQ010000047.1 GCA_024654415.1 Candidatus Azambacteria bacterium
CAATATCCCGACAAGGGAGAGCTTCCGTATCCTGACGGCACACTCGTACGCCAGGAGGGTCGACCAGAAATGTATTTAGTGTACAAGGGAAAGAAATATTGGATTGAAACATACGATGCATTCCAAAAATTAAAATTGAGCATCACAAAAGCAATTACACTCAAAGCGGATGCCGCAGCTGCATATGCGATGGGAGGAGTAATAACAACACCCGATGATTGGAGCGCGGTGCGCAGTGGAAAGCAATTAACGATAAAACCTCTTCTTGCTATCCCGTCTACACCACGGCAAACAACACCGCCAATTGTACCTACGTCGGCACCGATTGCGACCGCGACACCTCCGCCATCACAGCAAATTTCCTCGCCGCTTATTCGTATCGGGATATTTTCTTCTGGAAATGGAGATGATGTATTAGTAACTGCAAATGCGCCGTTTACCACAGTGTCAACAAAAACAGGAGAAAGGGAGTATCGAGCAGGGGAGACCGCGACCATACGATGGCAAGATGCGGGCGATACACGATTTGTGTCGCAATCACCAGGAGTAATTTTTACAGTCCCAAGCTATACACTCTATAATTGGAACAAATCTATAAATTTCAATATGTTCCGAGGAACTCTTGAATTAAAATATTCTCAGAAATCAAACAAAGTTTGGATGGTAAATGAGTTGCCATTTGAAGAATATATTGCTGATCTCGGTGAGGCGCTCAATACCGACGCGCTGGAATATCAAAAAGCATTTTCCATCGCATCGCGCAGTTATGCCCTTTTTCACTTACAAAATGGCGGCAAGTATGGAAGCAATGAAGTGTTTCATCTCAACAACACATCGTCTGACCAAGTATATCGCGGATACGCATGGGAAGCATATGCACCAAACCTTGTCGCGGCCGCACAGGCAACCGCGGGATATGTAATGAAATATAACGGAAAAGTGGCTCGTGCAGTATATTCATCCGACTCAGGCGGCACAACAAACAATGCATGTTCATACTTTAGGGGAGAGTTTTGTAGTGCTGATTATGGGTACCTTACTGGTGGCGTGAAAGATCCTGAAGGAACAGTGCGTCGGGATGCCGCGTCGCTTTCGGCAAGCCATGGCGTAGGTATGAGCGCGACTGGCGCGCGGCGACTCGCAGAACTTGGAAAAACGTATACAGAAATATTGATGTATTATTATCTCGGGGTAAGTATTGAAAAGATCTATTAAGGAAAACATCATATGCCTCCTCGGGTTGCTATCATTGTGCTCAATTATAACGGTACCGCAGACACACTCGAATGCTTGCGATCTCTTACTCATTGCACATACAAAAATTTTTCGGTGATCGTTGTTGATAATGCATCGGTGGACGCTGATGCATTTGCACATGTGGTCCGCACTGAATTTCCGCATGCGCACATTATTTCATGTTCTGAAAATACTGGGTTTGCCGGTGGAAACAACGCGGGGATCCGCTATGCGCTTGAGCAGGGAAATGAGTACGTATTACTGCTCAATAATGATACGACGGTCGCTCCTGATTTTATCGAGCACGTGATCGCGGCGGCGGAAAGTGACGCCCGCATGGGTATTGTTGGCGCAAAAATATATTTTCACGCAGAACCCGACCATATATGGTTTAATGGTGCTGATTTCTCATGGGTAGATGGAGGAAAGCATTATCAGTATGGTGAGCGTGATAATGAGCCAAATGAAACAGTGGTGTCATCAACGACGTTTGTTACCGGATGTGCCATGCTCATTTCTCGAGCGGTCATTGAAAAAATAGGGCTGTTGGAGGAAGCATTTTTTATGTACTATGAGGATATAGATTATTGTCTTCGCGCAAAACGAGCGGGGTTTACGTCATGTGTTGCCCCTGGCGCACATGTATGGCATAAGGTATCGCGCGCATCAACTGCTATGGGAATGCCGCGCATTCACTACTACCATATACGCAATGCACTTTTACTAACCATGCGAAATGCATCAATATCAGTAAGAGGGGGCGTATATATATGGAGTGTATTTCATTATGCAAAACAAATAATAAAGAGAGTGGTTATGCCAAAAATACGTGAGACATCTACCATGATTATCCGAGGAATCGAAGATTTTTGGCGAGGGAGATTTGGAAAATTACAGGAATAATTATTTTGTATGAAACGTATCGGTATAGAGTGCGAACAACTGGAGGGAAAGCGATTTGGTGTGGGGCATACGCTCGCTCAGCTTTTGGATGCAGCGACAAAAGTTCCGGATATTGAAAAGAATTATCGCTTCGTATTGTATTTTAAAGCTGAAATACCAACGGATGCGTTTTTGTCGCATCCGCTGTTTGAGAAAAAAATACTGACCGGCGGTATTATTCCGCGGAGTTTCAATGTGTTTTATCATATTCTCATCCCAATCTATTCTCTTGTGGATCACATTGACTGCTTTTTCTTCCCGTCATATATGCTACCCGCCTTTTTTGTCGGGAAATCGGTAGTCGTACTTACCAATGATGTATACTGGGAAGCACACCATGGGAGTTTGCCTTTAAAATATCGACTCGCGTATCGGATCTTTTGTTGGTGGGCGGCGAAGCGCGCACAAAGGATTATGACAATTTCTCAGTTTGCGGGTGATGAGTTGCGTGGTTTTTATGGTATCCCTGAGAAGCGCCTTGTCATTAATCCGTGGGGGCTTGAAGAATGCGTTGCGGTGCTTGAAAAAAACGATGCGTACGCGCGTACGCTTACCGATATCAAAAAACGACTCGGAATTACGGAGAAATTTTTTATTTCTGTTGGTCAAGCATTTCCGCGCCGCCATATGAAAGAAGCGGTGGAAGCATTTGGTACGATTGCCGACAAATATCCTAACATCCAATACTGTGTTGCATGCTTCGATAAATATGACCCACCAGTGCTTGAAAAACTATATGCCGATATCAATGCAAGGGCGGGAAGGAATGCAATTATACAAACGAGCTATATCGGGCGCAATGAACTTATATATCTTATGAACGACACGCTTGGTATGGTGTATGTATCAGATAAAGAAGCACTTGGATTGCCGCCGCTTGAAACGCTTGCATGCGGACGACCGTCAGTGATTGCCGATACGCCGCTTGCACACGAATTATTTGGCGATGATGGTTTTTTTGTGAAAAATACGAGTGACCCCGCATCTATCGCAGAACAACTTATTCGAATAATAGAACACCGCTACGATGCTGAGCGCATTGTAGCGCTACAACGACCACATCTTGCACGGCTTTCATGGAGCGTACATACTACAAGGCTTCTCGTAATGTTTGATGATGTTATTAAAAAACGATAAATTTTCACGGATATATCCCGTTCTGCGAGAAAGTGCTTTCGCGGTGTTTTTCTTTGTACTTGCCCTTATTCCCTTTTTGGTGCCGCTGTTTAGCGAATTTGGAGCACTGCAGTGGGATGCGCGAGAAGTACATCTGACAAATCTTATATTCTCATCCCACACATGGCATGCTGGCTTTGCGCCACTGTGGTCACCCCATATATTCAATGGGTTTCCCCAAATAGCCGACATGCAGGTTGCGGTGTTTTATCCAATCAATCTACTTATCGGGCTTTTCTTCACTTTTGGGCAAGGACTCCTGCTGTGGCAGATTGTGCTTCATTATGCCCTTGCTGGGTTTGGGATGTTCCTCTTGGTGCGCCACGTCTCAAAATCATACCTCGGGGGATTATTTTCTGGGATCGCCTATATGTTCTCTGGGTTTATGCTGGGGCATGCATCGCACGTAGGTATGCAAAACACGGCGGCATGGCTCCCGATAGTGATACTGTTAGCTCTATATACATTTAAAAAACAGCGATGGCCGTATGCGATATTTACGGGGACTGCCGCGGGTATCGCTATTCTTGCGGGACATTTTCAAACCGCGGTTTTTGTGTTGTTCACGCTGTGCGCCTATTTTGCTTTTGATATGGGCATGAGTTGGCGTCGTGAACGGAAGATAGCGTGGAACAAGCTGCTTCTTTTTATATGTATTGGTGTGGTTACATTCCTCATCTCCGCTGTTCAGCTCTTCCCAACATTCGAGCTCACGAAGCAATCCCAGCGAGCGGCAATCTCGCTAGAGATTGCACAAACAGAATCACTTGCTCCGCAGAGCCTGCGTGGATTATTTACCGCAAATTATCATAATGCCGCTAGCGGAGAGTACTCAGGCCCATGGGACCGAACACAAAACTATCTTTTCTTAGGCATTACCACGCTCGCACTTGCGCTTACCTGTTTATTACTCATACGTCGTATTAAGAACCCATTCGTTTGGTTTTTAGCGCCGCTTGGCTATGTGGCGCTATTATACTCACTTGGCAAATACAGTTTTTTGCACAAGTATTTTTATCTCTTACCGCTGTTTGATAAGATGCGTGCGCCATCAAACATGATGCTCGTGTTTGATTTTGCTGTCATTGTACTTGCGGGCATCGGCCTTACGGCACTGTATCGCGCATTCCCTAAAGCACGAATATTTTTCGTACTAATGATTGTGGTCCTTCTTGCGGAACTATTGCCGTATGCGATCACGAGCGAGCTTCTCTACGCACGGAAAGAGCAGAATACACTATTTACAAAGCCTTGGATCGTGCAAAATATTGAGCAAGAATACAATGAGGTAGATAAACTTTCACGTTTTCGCCTATACCGTGTTCCTGAGCTTGACCGTAATCTCGCGCAAGTGTTTGGGATTGATGATTTTTCAGGTTATAACCCCCTTACAACACAACGGCAAGCAGCGTATGAGGATGCCATGGTGAAAAACCCGTCCCTTATTGATCTGGGGAGCGTTAAATATCTTCCGTGCGAATACATTACCTCGCGCGCAGCCGCACTCCCAAAGAATGGCAACCTGTGTATTAATACCACATATTTTCCTCGCGCATTTTTTGTCGATGCATATGTCGTAGCGCAGGATGGCGATGACGCGCTCGCGCGCGTGATAGAGGTTGATCTAAAAAAGACAGTTGTACTTGAAACGGATCCACAACTTCCCTATGATGCAACTCCGTTCATGAGTAGTGTCGCCGCACAGGAAAACAACAACCCAAATGAGATGCGTATGCGTGTGACTGCGAATAAGGCGGCGCTGTTGTTCATGAACCAATCATATTACCCGGGGTGGACTGCTTTCGTTGATGGAAAAACACAAGAAGTATTCCGTGCAAATTATTTA
>JANLHQ010000049.1 GCA_024654415.1 Candidatus Azambacteria bacterium
GCCGACACTTCCTTTAATCAGACCTGCTTCGCCTGAGTTTGCTAAATCAAGATGATACTTGGGTTGAGTTATATCGGTGAAATAGGGGCTGTTGCCATCGACGAAGTCATAGGCGTTCACCGCTCCTTCAAAGATAACACCTGCGCGCTTTGTTTGCGAGGTGGTGCTGAGATTCATTGGCTTGAAGTCTTCTTCTTCACATGGCTTTGGAGAGCATCCTACGGCGCCGTAGTTGGGTGGGGCACCAGGGGCGTCAAGCCAGGCGGCAAACGAGATGCCAGCACCGGCGGAAAACACAAAGACAGCGAGTGCGATGATGATATGAAATACTGTGCGAGATCGAAAGAGAGAGATAGGCATGGGGCTATTTTAGCATACTAAGCATTAGGGGAACAATATCAGTTATTCTTTTTCAAGATATATGCGCGCATCTTTATATTGATTCTTTGGATCCCACAAAAGCCACCCTGAACTTTGCCCGCCGAGTCCGTCACGCGTCCCTTGTATTTGCGCATGCATCATGTCGGATGTGTATATCGCGCCAAGATTAAATGACTGTAGCCACGGACGAATGCGATGTGCAGAACTAGTCGCATTTTCCCCCATCCGTGTAAGCCCGCTTTCGAGCGTTCCTTTTACCACCTCATACGGATGATCTGCCGGATTCACAAACCCAAAATTTCCTGTACTGTAATGTGATGGGTACACCATAGGGTATACGAAATCAAACGCTTCTATCATATCTTCAAGGCGCTGACCGATGCCGAGATCGTGCTGTTGTATGAATGTATATCCAAAAATATCGATAGAGAGTGACATACGCGGCTCGTGCGCCTTGAGTACTTCGCGTGCGCGCAATGCAAATTTTTTAATAGCCTCATACCGCGGAGTGGTTTGTTCGTCCCATACCGGATACACCATAGTGCTCAGCGCGCCATCGGTCGGGAAACGAATATAGTCATAATTAATTTCATCAAACCCTGCGTCAAGCGCGCGCTTCGACACATCAAACACATAATCCCACCCTTTTTCTGCGGCTGGGTCAACCCATGCAAACCCGCGCCGGTCACGCCACACTCCCCCGCCCGATTTTTTTATAACGGTTTCGGGAGCGCGCTCTACCGCACTGTTGTCTTGAAATACCACGATACGCGCAATAGTATGAATATCGGCCTCGCGCAATTCCTCTAAAAGAGTAGCAATATCAAGCATATCAAAAATGAGCTCCCCTTCGGACCCCTTTACATCTATCACCATCGCGTTTACTTCTGTGTCTTTTGTAAGCTGAATGAGTGCATCTATTTTTTCCCGATTGCCTGCAGTATACATCGTGACATATACCGCCTTCACCACGCTAGGAATTTCTGGCTTGTTTTTTTGTTGAGTGGTCGCTTCCACACCCTCAATCACCGCAACACTCCCCTTGCTCTCGACGAGTATCGTGCTATTTTTCTTCGCATTTGCAATATAAAAAACAAGCCCCACCATAATGACGAGACCGCTCAATACAAAAAAAGCTATTTTTCTTTTATCGTCTCGCTTCTTTTTCATTATATTATATTTGTTGAGAATATCGCCTTTCAACAACAGCCCAATCAATGCTCATCATAAATTTCTCTATATAATCTTTCCGCGCAAGACCATAGTCGCGAATATACGCATGCTCAAATACATCCATCACGAGAAGCGGTACTGCGCCCGCCAAGTGGCCTGCGTCGTGCTCATTCACCCATACGTTAAATAATCGCCTGGCAAGCGCATCATGATACAACACCACCCACCCGATGCCACGCATCATACCCATCGAGCGAAAATCCTTTTCCCACAGTTCAAATGAGCCGAATTCTTTCGCGATGGCGACATATAAAGCAGACGCTTCAACTATCTCTCTTGCTTCTTTGGTGAGATTGCTAAAGTACAGTTCATGCAAGCGCATACCATTAAACTCCCACCCAAGCCGGCGATTCAGCTCTGCAAATTCTGGTGTGCCAAAATTACCCGCCCTTTCCATTCCCATCAATGTCTCATCCAGTTTATTGAAATTAGCGACGTATCCTTGGTATAGCGCAAAATGATCCTTTAGGAGTTCGTCACTAAACCCTTGCATTCCTAATAATTGCTCAAATGTTTTTGTTTCGTATGGCATATACTATTGCTTACCTTTTCTTTTATTATCTTCCTTTTTACATACAAATACAAGCGAGTGTTAAAAGAAAAAAACAGACCTTCCTTGGTCTGTTTTTTTAATTTTTTAGAGAATGGGACATTAGATGAGACAATCGACCCGATCCTCTTCTATGTCTGCGCATCCATGGCAGATTTGTATATCCTCCCTGTTGCTGTATGTAAACAGGGAGGATTCCTGTTTACACCGTGGGCACTCCGCCAACGGTGACTTCTTCTTGTTGAAGACCCAGAAGAAGCACGCTGTTGCGGCGCTCATAGTGGTTAGCGCGCCCATTATTGCCACGACGTACACAATTAAATTGGCGTCCATTTTTCCCTCCTTTTTGCTTAGTCATGACTAAGCGCGCAGAAAATACAGATTCGCACGCCACTCTCAAGCGTTGACCGCCAGAACGGTGCCTCTTGTTTACATTTGGGGCAGAAAAACCTTGGTGCCTTCCTTTCATGCCGCCACCATAGCGCCACCGCCACTAAAACGATGGGAGCTCCAACTAGCACACCAATCATAAGCGCCTCCTCGCTTTTATTGTTAAATTGCAGAATTTCATTATATACCACATAGACATATTTGTCAACAACCATATTGCGTGGTAAAATGACACTCATGCTTACCGT
>JANLHQ010000058.1 GCA_024654415.1 Candidatus Azambacteria bacterium
TGGCACAGCCCCAACAGATGGCACTGATATCGGATCTCCTTTAGGAGGACCGATTGGCGGTACTGGTGACTTGGTTACAAAGATCATGGAGTTAGTGAACTGGTTTGCATGGTTTGTAGGTCTTGCGGCGGTCGTTATGGGCTTGTACGCGGGCATTTTGTTTATTACTGCAGGAGGTGATTCAGCAAAACTTGTAACCGCACGAAGCATCTTGCTCTATGCGATTATTGGTATCGCGGTTGCGGTGCTTGCATTCAGCTTGGTTGCGATCTCGAAATCGATTTTCAACCTGTAATTCTATTATCTCGGTATTCTACTCCCGCCCTTCGACAAGCTCGAGGGCGGGAGTTTTTATTGGGGATAATTTTGATGCTATTTTAAAAGTTTTCTGCTAGTATATAGGTATATGAAAAATATCTGTGAGAAAGGGGCTTTGATTTTATTAGTAGGCATTATCATCGGCGTACCGTTTGGAGGTTTCGCGCAAATAAACCCAATAGGGATGATTGATGCAGGGGGCACTAATGTAGGGGTGAATAGTGCGGCAGGTGTTGCGTTAGGCGCAGATAATCTTGTTACAACAATAACTACATTAGTAAATTGGTTCGCGTGGTTTATCGCGCTCGCATCTGTGGTGATGGGTTTGTACGCTGGCTTTCTTTTTATTACCGCTCAAGGCGAGGCGGCTCAGCTTAAAACCGCTCGCGCAACAGTGCTATGGGCAGTTGTTGGTATCACGGTTGCGATTATTTCGTTTAGCATTATTTTAATAACAAGGACAATTCTTATCATATGATGAAACAAAAAATATATATTATTTTGGCATTTGTCGTGTTGTTTGCTCCTATTATTGCGTTTGCTGCCGCGCCTGGCTCAGGGCTTGGCACTATCACTGATTCAAGCACTGCGGGGGAATATAATGCATCTAGCTATACTGCGACCGGTATCTCAACAAAAATTACAGGGGTAGTAGATTGGTTTTCTTGGGGCATCGCGCTTGTCGCCGTGGTTATGGGTTTGTATTCCGGCTTTCTCTTTATCACTGCTCGAGGCGAACCCGCACAGCTTAAAACCGCGCGAGCGACGCTTTTGTGGGCAGTCATTGGTATCGCGGTTGCGGTGCTTGCGTTTAGTATTATCGCTATTACAAAATCGATCCTTACGCTTACATAAGTAGCTTGTAGTTGAAAAAACCCCCGCTTACATTTGTAAGCGGGGGGTTTTGTTTATTGTGCAGAGCTTGGGTGTGTGTTCCGTATCATTTCATACGCTACGGTCGACCCATCCCATCCTACTTGAATCTTGTAGTCCTTGTCTTCAAAGTACGTCTTCATGATGTTGTATCTTGAAAACAATGCTGCTTGCTTGCTGGACGTGTTGGTAAGACGCACGATTCCTCCCGGATGAGGCACATACCCTGAATCCACCAGCTTCCCTTCGTCATCGATAATATAAAATACTACGACGCCGAATGGAAATTGCGGGAAGGAAAGATCGTTTGCGAAACGAGCGCGTGTTACTGCGCCGACCTCTCCGCCTACCGGAATGCTATCCCCGCAATAGTTATAAGAACACCGGTTTTCCTTTCCGCGTAAGGGGCCGAAATCACGATGTCTGACATCTATTTCTTCCCATGGCTCAAGCCGGGTGATCATGTCATCCTCTCGGCAGTTTGCCACCATAGTGATGACGGGAAGGCCGGGGATTGCTTTAACGTATGTCGGCGTTTCTTTCTTCGGCACGATGTTTTCCGCCGTGCATTCCCGCTTAATGACGAGACCGTTCTCCATGTATCTTTGAGATACAGGTGACTGCCCCGAGTCCTGTCGTCCCGATCCTTCCGGAAGCAGCTCTTTTGCTTTTTCTCTTCCGCCGGCGATAAAGATTATCGTCAGGACGAGAAGAGCGATCCACAAAAGATATTTGATCTTGGTCAGTTTTTGAGAAAGAGAGACTAAGATAAGCGCTGCAATCACGAGCACCAGCAGGGGAACGAGGCCACCGTCGCTTGACAGCGGCATCGCTGAAAAATACGCCCCGATGACAAGCTCCACGCCGATGATAGCCGCGATCCATTTAAGAATGTTGCGTCCTCCATCGAGCACAAGCATCACGGCATCGATGGCAGGATAGATTGCTATCCCCAGCACTAACGTAAAGAAGGGGACCAGAGCAAGCAGTGAGGTGATTGTGGTGCCGCCGCCAGCCGTGGCGACAGCTGCAAGAACCAGTGGCCAACAGATAAGGGAAATGATAAAAATTCTTCCCCAGAAATTGCCGGTGTTCCACAGGATATAGGTGAATCTTTTCAACTGTTCATGTACCATCTCATTCTCCCCCTTTCTTTGGCCACAGTTTCCGCCAAGGACATTTTCTGTCGGCTTTGCTTTTTGGTTTAGCTGATCTGAAAAACCAGTGCCGCTCGAGGTTATCGTTGATTTTCTCTAAAACCCCACCGACATTGGAGTCAATTGTGCGCAACGACTTGTGCACCGCCGGCCAGTGTTTTTTGACGACCTCTCTTGCTTTTTCGACACCCTCTTCAAATGTCATCGGGCTCGCTTCTTCTCCGACGAGATCGCGCAGAATATCACGCATATTTTCGTCTGCAAGTATCGTCTTGAAGGCGCCCGTGTTTTTTTCATCTCCCGCGATCTTTAGAAGTATTGTGCCGATGCGCCCTTCTTGCTTGTGAGAAAGACTGCGAAGCCACACCAGGATCTTTTTCCGGTCTTCCTCAGGGAGATCGTGACAGGCGAGCAACACTTTCGTTTCGAAATTATGGAAGTGCGCGCCGAGCTCGGTTGACTGGGGGACAACAAGAAGCATCCCTAATGCGAGTGTAGCGAGAAGGATGACTGCATTGTCCACTTTAGATCCTTTCAAAGGATCCGCGTGGTCGTATATCTCATAGCCGACGAGGAGCCCGAGCGCTTTCAGTACGTTGTCTGTTGATGCAAGCGATTCTCCCGACTTCCTTTGCCACCAGCTGAAAAAATCAGAGTCACCGGTGAGTACTTCTTTCGCTTTTTGCTTTGCTTCATCACCGAGTGCTCCTGACATGATGAGCGCCGCAATCGTTTCTACTGCGCTCTTCGGTTTTGGATTTCCTCCTCCAGCTTTCGTTTCCCCACTGTTTTTCTTCGGCATTGTTCTCCTCCCTTTATAATTCAGGTTATTTTATTGTCAAAGACCGTCTTTTTTCCGTTTCTGTCGTATATATCAAAAAAGCGTATTAGTCGCTTTTGTGGCGACATTATACAATTTCTTTGCTGAAAAGTCAATAGCCATCGAGAACCCTTGCACAGACTGAAAGAATCTGCTACAGTGAACCTTGCTTTATGCAGAATGTAATCGTGGGACAAAATCTGGTACAGAATCCGCACATCAAGGCCCTCATGGAAGAGGCGCTAAAAATAGGCGCTGCAAAAATTCCAAAGGTGGGCGATGTAATCGCGGGTACCGTGGCAAATAAAGAGAGTTTAACGCTCTACGCTGATTTTGGCGTGCTTGGTATGGGCATTGTGTATGGCCGAGAATTCCGTGCAGCATCCGACATCATTAGGAAGATGAATATCGGTGACCCTATTTCCGGGAAGGTGGTAGATCTTGAAAATGAACGGGGATTTTTGGAGCTTTCATTAAAGGATGCTGGATATACGCTCGCGTGGGATGATCTTATTAAGAAAAAGGATACCGGCGAGATAATTGAAGTAGAAATTAAAGAAGCAAATAAAGGTGGTTTGATGACGGAGGTCAATAATATTCCCGCATTCATGCCCGTGTCTCAGCTCGCAACGAAGCATTATCCGCGGGTAGATGGTGGTGATAAATCAAAGATTCTTATAGAATTGCAGAAATTCGCTGGCCAGAAATTCAAAGTGAAGATCATTGATGTAAACCAGGACGATGGCAAGCTGATCGTGTCCGAAAAAGAAGCGCAGGATGATGATCTCAAAAAGATTCTATCGGTCTATACGGTGGGAGATATCGTTAATGGAGAAGTCTCTGGGGTTGTGAATTTCGGTGTATTCGTAAAATTCACTCCAAGCGAGGAAGCTATAGGAGCGGGCGCCAATGAGCTTGAAGGACTTGTGCATATCTCAGAACTCGATTGGCAGCTTATTGAAAACCCTGCAGATACATTTAAGGTGGGCGATGCAGTGAGCGCGCAGATCATATCACTTGATAGCGACAAGATATCCCTTTCAATCAAGGCATTAAAAAAAGACCCATGGGAGGGTGCTGAAGAGAAATTTAAGAAAGGGGATATGGTAAAAGGAACAATAGTGAAATTAAATCCATTTGGCGCATTTGTGCGCGTTGATGGAGATATTCAAGGGTTGTGTCATATTTCTGAATTTGGTACAGACGAGGAAATGCGAAAAACGATTGAATCGGGGAAAGAGTATGACTTTAATGTACAATCAATTTCCAGCAAAGATCATCGCATGGCACTTGGGTTTGGAAAAATAAAACAGCCCGCAAAAGAAGCAGTCACAGCACCAGAAAAGGAAGAGGAAAAAGACGTAGAAAAAAAGGCATAATTGTGCTGATCCACGGAAAGGTATAAAAGGGTCCCGAACGATTAGGTCGTCGGGGTCATTTTTTTCCCTCGGACATAGCTCATGTTGTCTAATTAAAGAAATATAGGTAGAATGAGAAAACAATGAAACTTTTCACAAAAAATGTATTATATGCAGTAGTAGTGTTTGCGGTAATTTC
>JANLHQ010000059.1 GCA_024654415.1 Candidatus Azambacteria bacterium
CCGAATCCGAATTCATCTACGCGGATACCTGCTTTTCGCGCCACGATAAAATGCCCCCATTCATGGGCAATAATGAGAAGCGCCAATATACCTATAAACAATAGAATGGTAAGTGCAATCATAAAAATTATATGCTAAGGATTTCTTTTTCCTTTTTATCGCGCACCGTCATTATTTTTTCGCTATTAAATTCATCAACAATCTTTTGAATCTCGCTTTTTGCTTTAAAAAAATCATCTTCGCGAAGCGTTCCCTCTTCTTTCATTTTTTGTACTTTTCGCATCGCGTCTTCACGCTCCTGCCGGATTGAAATACGCGCCTCCTCAACCCTCTGATCAAGTAATTTAATAAGTCCGATACGTCGCTCTTCCGTTAATGAGGGGAGTGAGAGCCGGATGCTGTCTTTATCGACGATCGGCGCGATGCCGAGTGGTGATTGTAAAATAGCTTTCTGGATAGACTCGAGCGCATTTTTATCCCAGGGCTGTATTACGAGCATCTGGGAAGAAGGAGAGGAAATGGAAGCAATCTGTACAAGCGGCGTGATCTGCCCGTAGTACTCAACCATAAGACCCTCCACAAGCGCAGGCGATGCCCGCCCAGTGCGAAGCGACGCGGTTTCATTTTTAAAATGCTCCACGGTCTTCTCCATTTGTTCCCGCATATGCTTCAGCTCGTTTTGATACATATTGTTATGAGTGTTGTATATACTACCACACATTACAGAAAAACAAATACTCTGCCAAGGGCAGAGTATTTGTTTAATTCGCTGTTTATTTCTTCACATTTTTCATCCCAAGGAAAATACTCCGAGTATCTTTAGGATCAATGAGAATCTCACTAATACGTTTTTGCGTAGCAAGCTTCTGCACACTCCAATTGATACCACCATCAAGTGACTGATACACTAATGCACCAACACCAACATATATCTTCCGTGAATTTTTTGGATCAACAGCAATGGAGTCAACGGGAAGTGCGTTCGGCGGAATAAGAATCTTCACAAACTCCCATGTACCTCCTTTATTGTTCGAACGTATAAGTCCGTTGGCAAGCGCAAGATACAAGATATTCGGATCTCCCGGATCCATCGTAAACATCATTACATTATTGTGCGCTGAAATACGCGATAATTCGCGTGAGAATTCTTTCCATTCGCGACCGCCGTCAGCTGATCGAAATAATCCTCGTCCCCGCACCACCGCATACATCTCAAAGGAGTTATATGGATTAATAACAATGTTCGTCACAGAGCCGGTGAGCCACTTTACCACCTTCCATGTTTCGCCAAAATCCTCCGAAACAAATACGCCTCCTTGTCCTGTTCCTATGTATACCATATTACTTGCCGAAGGGTGCAACGCAATAGCTTCCACCGGATAGTTTTCAAGTTGAGAAATATACGTTTGTACGAATGATGCTCCGCCGTCGGTCGATTTCAAAAATACACCATATTTATTCTGAAACGCCGCTATATACATATTATTCACATCTCGTGGATCTTGTGCGACATCAAATATCGTTGCGTCATCGGCAAGGATGCGATTGCGGTCATACATCTTTTCCCAATTCTGACCGTTGTTCACGCTTTTATATAGGCCGTCACCCTCTGTGCCCGCATAAATAATATTTGAATCAATATGATCAAGCGTAAGATTAAGCACGCTCACCGAAGGGATACTGCTACCCGCATCAATTGCCACTTGAGGGAACCACGTCGTTCCGCTATCAATCGAGCGAATAATACTCGCGCGATCAACTGCAATATTCCCCTGCTGGAGTGGTGTGTTTTTATCCGCAAGCGATTGAAACAACGGAAAAGACACGAGGATTTGATTCAACGAAACAGGAGTAAATATAAGTACTGCCGCGGTAATAATGGCAATAACAATAATAAGCGCTAATGGTTTCATATAAGTATAATTAAAACATCAAAACGATATTTTCCAGGATCAAACGCTTGTTCGCATTCGATGTTTTTGCGATATGCGCACTGCGTATAATCTCTGAAATGATGTCGCGAAGCTGTGTGAGAGAATAGTTTTTTTCTTGCACGAGCTTTTCTACATCTTCTACGCACCACCCGTGTTCTAAAAACTTTTTATCGCCCCCCGCGATAAGGTAACTCATATCACGAAAGAACGATGCCCACTGCGTAAGTATATCGGAAATATCGCTATCCTCGTCTTTAGCCATCTTCTCTGTCATCGCGAATCTCCTTGCGATAGTTGCAATAATTAGGTTTCTTAAATCGTATACTATTTGCTTCTTTTTGTCAATAGCCTCGTCCGTCTGTTCAGACCCAGAAAAACGCACCTTTTGCACCCTCGAAAGAATGGTCGGTAGTATCATGGTGGGGTGGTCTGAGAGCAGAATAATGACGCTTTTAGCAGGTGGTTCCTCAAGAATCTTAAGTAACGCACTTGATGCTGTATTACCAAGCCGGTCAAACGCATCAATGATCACCACCTTATGCCCGCCAAAATATGATGCGAGCGAAAAGAATTCTCTAATCTGTCGTATCTGTCCGACAAGCACTTTATCCTCACCGCTCTGTGCCTCAACCATCAATACATCGGGATTCATGCTTCCCCCTCCCTCATGCTCTGTCGCGAGTGCGGCGAACGCGCGCGCGACCTCTTTTTTTTCATCGCCACTCCCGCCGCAAAAAAGATACGCATGCGCATGCGTTCCTTCGCGGAAGCTTTTTGTTAGTAATGTTAATTGCGAGTGCTCGTTCATCGTAAATATTTTGCCACCGCCGCGTTATGTTCCTGAAGCGTGCGCGAAAAAACGGTTTCTTTGTTTGGTTTTGAAATGTAAAAAAGATAATCATTCTCGGTCGGATATATCGCGGCAAGAAGCGCCTCTTTGCCCGGATTACCGATGGGTCCTTTTGGCAGACCTTTATATAGGTATGTATTATATGGGGTGTCGGTGGCAAGATCGGCGCGCGTAAGGTCATTCTTATTCAGCGCGTACGACACCGTCGCATCTACCTGCAGCGGCATGCCGATAGCAATACGCTTCCACAACAACCCCGAAACGAGCCGCATGTCTTCCGGCGTGATAACTTCTTTTTGTATCATGGACGCCATTATCACGATATCAGAAATACTTTTCTCTTGACGGCGTATTTCTTCTCGTAAAGGCGCATCAAGCTTTCTCCCGAAATTATCAAGCATCCTTCCGACGATCTCATCAAGCGTCGCTTCGCGCTCGAATTCGTATGTATCGGGAAATAAATATCCGTCGAGATTCGCCTCAGCGGGTGCGTCGGCGAAAAAATCATGCTGTGCGCTAAACTCACCGATAGAAAGATTAGCAAGATGCCTTTTTTCTTTTGCAAGCAATCCTATTTCGCGCAGTTTTGCTTCTATCGTCCAAATGCCGTACCCCTCCGGAATAGTCACTACAATGGTATCGCGCGCCACATCGCCGCGCGCAATCTTGTCTGCGATGCCTTTGGGCGACAGCGAGGCGCTCAATAAATACTTTCCCGCCTGCAAAGAAGAAGCGATATTTTCATCCCACGCATAAAACTCAAAAAGAAAACTGTCGGCAATAAACCTTTCTTGTTCAAGCCGCGTGGCGATCGTTTTTGCGTTATCTCCTTTCTCAACTACAAATATCCTTTCGGGCACGCTCGTTTGAGAAAGTGGTGTTTCGATACGCGCAGAAAGCGTCACATATGCAATGCCTGCCGCTATAATACATATGACAAGCACCGCACCAAAGCCGACCATGATCTTAAAAACCAGCGTTTTCTGACGCGGTATTTCTTGCGGTATTTCTTGTCTTTGCTGTTCATCCATACCTGCCCAATCTACCAAAATACGCGTGAAATAACAATAAAATAAGTTTTTATTCCAACTCTAACGCAATCAATCCATGTTCTTTTATCTTCTCTTTGTAGTTGGGAAATGAATAATACATCTCACGGATATCTTCTGCGCTCGCGCACGCAGGATTGATATCCTGCGGTGAATATTTTTCCAACAACGCTTCGATCGTCGTAAATACCTCGGCGCTGCGTACCGTTTTTGTGAATGTATCGTCTTCACACATCAGCATCACCGCATCGCCACGCTTGATATCACGGAATTTTTCATCGCAGGCGCGCGTTTCTATCTTTTTCCGTCCGTCGCGGATTGCTTCAAAAATATCTCTATTCACTGCTCTGAATTTTATATGATGTGTTTTCATACCGCTTTCCCGAATGAAAAAGTTTCAAGCGTTTTATATCGCACGCCCGCAGGGTCAAGGCACGACTCCACGAGTTCAACAGAATGAACATCAAACGATGCGAGCTCAGGGAGTGTCTTCTCGACATTGATTGCTTGTGCTAAAGCAGGATCTTTGAATCGCGCAAGCGTTGCATGGGGAATTGTTTCTTCGTGCGGCTCCACGGCTAGGAAACCTCGCAGTTCTTTTTGCATATTTTCAACAAGCCGCTCATACGCATCGCTTTCCTGAAATACTGCCCACACCATGCGTGGCGGCATGCCTGGCGGGGCAAACGTTATTTTTTCAAATGAAAGAGAAAATGATTTAGTCTGCGCACACAGCTCCTTAATTTTTTCTTTTATTTCGTTTACGCGCGCCTCCTCTACGTCCCCCAAAAAACAAGAGGTAATATGAATATCTTCTTTTGGTGTCCACCGCACATCACGCGCCGAAAATTGAGCGTAATAGTTCGCAAATGCACTTTGCCATTCGCTCGGGAGCATGATTGATATAAAAAGTCGTTTTGTCATAAAGGATCATTTAGTAGGCCCCGCTTCCTTTTTTTTTAATTACTCAGAGATCACGGGTGCTTTGATTTAGATGCGCGTAAGCGAATCACCCCACCTGCGCGCCGGATGGTGCTTGCGCATCAGGCATAAGCAATATTGGCCCCTCTTCACTGCTTGCGGCAAGAAGCATCCCGTGGCTTTCAATACCCATGAGCGCGCGCGGCGCCAGATTGGCGACGATAACGATCTGCTTCCCGATGAGCTCTTCAGGAGAATATCGCTTGCCGATACCTGCAACGATCTGCCTCTTTCCCTGCCCTGAGCTTGTCGAAGGGTCAGTACCAAGATCCAATTGCAATTTTATAAGTTTATCAGACCCCTCCACCCGCTCGGCCGCTTCTATTGTTGCCACGCGCAATTCCGTTTTTTTGAATTCATCAAATGTGATCATTGTTTTTTATTTACTATTCGTAAAAGATATCGGGTTATCACTACCACAAAAACAGTAATGATGACCGCGTACACGAATTTCGCCCACATTGTGCCCGTACCCAGCGGAAAGATGTTTTCGATGAATGCTTTGATCGCGTCGTTCCATGCAAGGCCGGCGACAAGCCCGAACGCGGTCGCGATATATCCCACGGTTTGCGTGCGCACCTGCTCTCGCACGCTTATTTTTTTCTCATCTTGTTGATCCATGATTTCATCATACCTCTAAATAAACGAATTGAGCAACGATCGGGAAACAATGAAAAAACACCCCGTCATTTTGGTTGGGGTGTTTTTTTTGGAGATTATTACCTGTTCTTTTGAAGGGCATTAGCGAGAAGCCCTTTGAATCTTCTGGGATTGGCGCAGTTTACAAGTACCGAAAAAGCGAATTCTTCGCGCCACAGCTCACGGACAACAATGTGATCTCTGTTGCGGTTTTCGCGGAATCCCATCGCAAAGTTTACTATTCTCAAACCCGCTAAACGCATACTCTGCCGAGAAACCCATTCATTATACTCCACAGAGTCATAAGGGAACACCATCTTTTCTGCGTCGCGTGATCCTCTATGAAGAATGGTAATTAACATCTTGTCCGGGAAAAGGCCGATTGAAACATACTGATGCTGAAAAAAAACAAAGCCGTCCCACACCCACTCCGCCCTGCTTCCATTCATTTCTCCTTTGATATGAAAGTAATCCCTCATCGTGGCAGAGCGGGCAAACCTGGTAATGGCAACAAACCCTTTGCGTGCAAGCCGAGCGTACCTAAGTTGGCGGTTTTCGAGATTCCTCATCTTTGCCTCACGCTCTTCAGCTAGACGCTCTAACTTTTGAATGTCTTTTTTTCTCTCCCCTCTCTTCTCTTCTATAATGCTTTCTATTTTTCCCCCTAGCAGCTTCGGTAGAACAATACTCCTGCTTCCGTTTGCCATGATATCATCTCCTTTTTTATAGGTTTTATTCAGTTTTGTAGGTGCTATTTATCGGGAAATCTACAACAATATACACAAAAATGCAATGGCTACGAAACGATGTAAAACGTCTTTCCCCTGCACCGCACAAACCCCTCTTTTTCTAATTGCGCGAATATTTTTTCGATGCGTTCTACGGGTTCATGTGTCTGCTGTGCCACGGCGCGCACCGTGAGCGATTTCTTTTTCACCAGTAGCACAACGATCTTTCCGCGCACTTGCCTATCGGACCCGGTGAACGGTTTTTGTTTTACATAATGCGCGCTCTTACGATTGGGGTTTTCTTTTTCCTGTACTGCAAGCATCGTGCCATAATCCATCAGTGCAAAGTACCACTCGCGTGGATTTTTCCGATCGACCGCTTCCGCGACCAATCGCATAATAGCGTCATCGCTTACTTTCTTGCTTCGGGGAAAGAAAAAATGAATGAACACTCTGCGGATGTTCGTCTCGATAAAAACCGACGGATGATTAAATGCGAACGCCGCAATGGATCCGGCGGTCGCTTTGCCGATTCCCGGCAATGTATGAAACACTTCGGGGTCCTGCGGCAGTTTTCCTTTATACTTCCCTACAACTACCTCGGCTAACTTTTTTAAAAATAATGCACGGCGATTATAGCCAAGCCCCTGCCACGCAGAGAGCACATCGGAAAGTGGCGCGTGCGCAAGTGCGGAAAAATTCGGAAACCGTTTTATGAATTCCTTATACTTCAAAGTTACACGCCCTACCTGTGTCTGCTGAAGCATCACTTCAGACACGACGATACGATAGGGACTTGCGGTTTTTCGCCACGGCATATCGTGCCGTCCATGCGCGCGATAATAGCTCCAAATTTCTTTTTGGAATTTTTTCAGATCATAGAGCGCCGTTTTTTTCATCACCAATAGTATAAAACAAAAAAGTCCGATGCATAAATGCACCGGACTTTTTCTAAAAACGTGAATGGTTTAGTATTCTCGTCTGCTGCCGCCTCGGTCATCGCGACCGCGACCGCCGCCGAAACCACCCTCTCTGCGCGGAGGGCGCTCCCCCATCGGTCGTGCTTCGTTTACACGAAGGCTTCGTCCGTTGAAGTCTTTGCCGTCGAACATTTCGATAGCTTTAGTGGCTTCGTCGTCGTTTGACATCTCCACAAACCCGAAACCTGCAGAACGGCCAGCCATCCTGTCTTGGATGATCGTTACCGATTCTACTGCTCCTGCTTGCGAAAAAGTCTCCTTCAACTCGTCTTCGGTTGTGCTGTAAGGCAAACCTCCAACATATAATCTTTTCGCCATGTTGATTCTTTACTTTTGTGAGTAGGGCGACCAGTTCCTCGCCGGCTCTCCTCACGCACACCGACGTTTTTGTCGCGGAGACGTTCTTGGATAAAACACCTTGAGAAAACCCACCTACACTTATAGAAGACATAATACTACACATCTGTCAAAAAAGCAAGGGGGGTCGCAACACACTGATTATTCCTCTTTTTTCTTCAAGATATCCTCTATATTACTGACCTCTATTTCCTCTGGTACACTATGTTTTCCGTCCGTGCAGTGACATTCTCGCAACGGCTTCCCATATAAATAACATCCTCCTGTCTCACACACACCCGCATGATCAGACACACCCCCGCACTCATTACACACATAATGTACTGCCATATATGTAATTATTTACTGATAATACTTCTTATTAATAGTATACATCTTTATCCACGTTTTACACACAGCTTTATACACAGAGTTATCAACAATAACATATGTCTATGCAAGCTTTTCAATACGGACACCTACAAGGCGAATAAGCTTTCCTTTCGGATTTTCACGCGCATCAAGAAATGGGAGTACAAGACGAAACACTTCCATTTGAAGTGCTTTCACCGTTCGCTGAGGAGTGGGAAAGGTATGTGAGCGTGTTTTTGTTTCAAACCCTGTAAACCGAACAGTGATAACAACTGTCCTAAATGTGCGGAAATTATCATCAGCGAAACGAGCCATGATATTTTTTGACATCGCGGAAATGCTATTAAAAATAAGCTCGGCGCTTTTTGTATCTTTAGAAAATGTTTCTTGTTCACCGATCGACTTTACTTCGTATTCCTCTACCACAGGTGTGTCATCTCGCCCGCGTATTTTTTCATACAGCTCAACTCCCCACTTCCCTATTAGCTTAACGAGCTCTTCGCGCGGAAACTTTTTAAGATCCTTTATCGTCCTTGCACCACGCACGAGTAATAACGATTCTGTTTTTGGTCCGATCCCCGGAATGGCGCGCACCGAGAGTGGCTCAAGAAAATACTCAGCATCTTCCGGCAAGACAATAGTAAGCCCATCTGGTTTTTGGAATCCCGATGCTATCTTTGCAATGAGTTTATTGGGACCAATGCCGATAGACGCGGTTATCTTTTCTTTTTTCTTTATCTCTTCTTTTATGGCGCGGCATATTTTTTCAGCTTCTGCGAATGAATCCGAAAAACTCAAGTCAAAATATGCTTCGTCCACGCTTGCCTGCTCCACAAGCGGCGCGTGCTCCCGTATGATTGCCATAATATGCTCTGACGCCTCGGTGTATCGCTCGAAGTTCGCCGGCAAGAATATTACTGGGTGCCTACCACGCCGACGTGCCGCCTCAGAAAGCTGCCATGCTTTTGAAATGGGGAGCGCGGAATGAATGCCGTATTCACGCGCTTTATAATTAGCCGTAGCTACTACGCCACGCCCCTGCCCCTCCTTCGGATCTGACCCCACCGCGATTGGCATACCCAGAAACCGCGGATTATCCCGCTCCTCAATAGCGGCAAAAAAAGCATCCATATCAAGATGTGCGATAATTCTTTTCATAGATGATCTCGATATGGATGCCGGAAAGGGTGGTGGGAAAACTCTAGTTTTCCCGTGGCGGAAATACTAAAACGGAGGGGTTTTAGGGAGTCGCTTGCCTGCATGTGGGCAAGCGATGACGCATCCATATCAAGATGTGCGATGATTCTACTCATATGGTAAGTATATCAAAGCAAACACCCCAACGATACCGCCGGGGTGTTTGCGAAACATCTTAGTTGTTATACGCCTAGTCGAGGTGCGCTCCCTCCTGATGTTTGCTAAGCTCACTATCATCTACAGTTACAATATCATCCCATTTAAATCCGCGCTTATTAAACACGCTCTCAGAGGGAACCCACTGCCGCTTGCCGCCGGAAATAAAATATACTTTCTTATCTCCTGATGCGCGCACAAGAGTAATCGTGGAGACCGTTGCATAATGTTCAATCTCTTTCTTACTGACCACAGTGATGTCCGCCCAATCAAGCCCTTGTGCCTCAAACAACGAAGGGTTGGTCACATGTCGCTTCTTACCACCAGAAACTATGTATACCGCAGGGCTTCCTTCGGCACGAAAAAGAACGTCATCTTCATATGCCTCCGTAATGGCTTGCGATACTATTTCAATTTGATTCCACTTATACCCCATTTCTTCAAATGCTCGCGCGGTGGGAATGTGTCTCTTTTTGCCTTTGATTATCACATACACATCGGAATCATCTGCGGCTCGCACCACTGTCCCATCAGGAAAATCTCCAAACCCTAAGAGACCAACCGTTGTCTTGCCACTGAATGTTTTATCACCGATGTTACCAGAAAGAACAATATCTTTCATCGTGAATGGAGTCGTTGAGGTTGCCGCTGTTCCTGCTGTAAGTAAATTAATGACGGCACTACGGGAAAACTTCAAATGCAGGGCGCTCTCACGATCATCATCCTCATCTTCTTCGTCATCGTCATCACGATCTTTTTTATGCTCTTTTATTTTTTTTGCTTTTATCTTCGTATTCTCTGGGGAAAGAACGCCGTTGAGCTTCACTGAAGACAGAGAAACATCTCTTGCATCATATCCATCAGGGAAAGTCACGCGTACCTGAACCCATTTCCCTTTGCTTTTTACATTTAGCATTCTTGGTTCAACCTTCACCCGCACACTTACTTCTCCTATGACTGGAGGGGTGCTTGTTGGTGTAAGTGTTGTAAATGTGTAATCGGTTGATGTTGCTGTATTATTTGCCGCATCTTTTGATTTCACAAAATAATGATATGTCGTTAAAGGTACAAGCGACCCAAGTGCTATCTGGTGCGCGGTGGTTGTCGCTGGCGCAAGCGAACTGATCAACCCGTATGCCGTTGAGGTGCCATATTCCACCTGACCATCTGCCAACTCGTTAATCGTCCAGTTAATCACGGCAGACGTGTCGGTGATATTTGTCGCGCTCACGCCACTGATGACTGGCGCGGTTGCATCTACCGGCGCAAGCGTTGTAAATGTCTGGTCTGTTGATGTTGCAAGATTACCCGCATCATCTTTTGACTTCACGAGATAATGATATGTCGTGGACTCAGTAAGGCCAATGACCGAGATACTGTGGGCGGTTGTGGTTGCAATCACGAGCGAACTCGATAGCCCATATGCGGTTGATGTGCCGTATTCTACTTGGCTGTCTGCTGGCTCATCGGTGGTCCAGTTAATAGTTGCGCCTGTCTGTCCAATACTCATCGCGTTTACGCCAGTGATAACCGGCGAAGTAACGTCGGGAACCTGTGCAAATGCGGTGAGCGCGCCAATGAACGCGAAGGCAATCACCATGTTTGCGGTAATAAGCAGTTTTTTTGCCATATATCTTTGTTAGGTATAATAAATAAATAAATTAAAAGCGAGGATTCGACCCTCGCTACTTCAGACGCTCATATGGTAATAAATGTTACATCTACTTTGCATTACAAAATGTCAGATTCGAGGCGCGACGAGTATCGAAGCTGAAACTGTACTATATAGTACAGTGAGGCGAGACACGGAGGCGGAACGAAGAAGATGGCGTTCTGTAATGCGAAGCACATCTAATACTTATATCTGCTCACTACCAGGCCATGTTCATCCCTCAAAAGGATGGCATCCACCTCATTTGCCCAAATCTCCGCTGAATACCCTAAATATACGCGCCATTCATCTGTGAGGAAGTTGTAATAATTATAATTCGCCTCTACGCACTTCGAATACGTAAAGTGTGTGCTGAGATAGTCGCGGCACTCTGTATCGATCAGTATGTCATTCAAGCTCGGCTCCTTGCACCCTGCGCTTTTTGTTATCACCTTCTGGCAATACGCGTTTAATTTCTGTGTCTCGAGTGTGTTCGGCTTCGGGCATGTCGCGGGAAGAGCGGGCGTAAATTTATAATAATTACTCAGGTATCCGATACAGCTGTTCATGCGGAAGTTAACTCCCGAAGCACTCGCCCCCGTATAGATAGCTACCGTACTCTTATCATTCAATACGATATTATTTCTCCGCTCCAAAAAAGGGTGGTTTGTGATCTCAAATGCATCAGGGATACTATAGCTTGTGTGATACTTCTCACTCCCCACTGTCCACCCGGTGATGTCAACGAGCGCCTTTGATTTTCCCTGAATGGTAAGTTGCTCTGTAGTGGGGTCGGTTGTTCGCGGGCTTGCCGATGTGATTGCCACCATGCCGTAGTACGGAGAAAATTTTGTTTCAAACTCATATACCTCAGGAGTACGATCCGCATTCCCATCCGGATCTTTCGCGCGCACAAAGAAACGATACCGCGCGGTTTTACCCACAGGAAGCGTTATGGTGCGCTCACTTGCCACCGTCACCCACCGCGTATCTACTCCTTCAAGAAATGTTTCAAAGCTCAGTGCGCGAATATCTTGTCGCGCACTCACGCCGGTAAACCGAAATTTCACCATATTATCCTCAAGCACTTTATCGGGCACATCCAACAGCACGGTGAGCGGAAGTAATATCCTTTGCGCGCCCGTGATCGTCTTTCCCTGGTACGCCCTTGCCAAACGAGCAGGAGAGATGTCTTGCACCGCGCGCCAATCAAGCCCGAGATTAGTAAAATCCTGCTCGGTCTCAATCCACCTTCTTGCGCTACGCTCTACTATATATACTTTTATGCCGTCAGCGCGCAGAAGCGCGCCATCCGGGTATTGCGATGAGTATGTAATATTTACTCCTCGCGGATAGGCATAGATATCCTCGTCAGAAAAAACAGCGATCCTATCCCATTGAAATTCAAAATCATTAAAGATCTTCTCGCTCGTAATCCAGCGCCGCATCCCGTTTTCCATAAAATACACTTCTGTGCCCGAGCCCTTCACAAGCATGCCATTGGCAATTACACCTGCGGCATGCGCATGCAAAGAGGGGTATAGCATTCCTGCTCCCATGAGTGCTGTTATTATAAAAAAATACTGTAGACTCTTTTTCATATAATCCTTATAATACAATATTATAGCCGAAAGTCAAGGTGAAGAGCGCGCTTCTTCGTGGTATACTTATTATAGAAACTAATTATGTAATCTTCAAAAATATGGCTATGATACAAAAAAGCAAGCGACTCGAAATCAAAGCATCGCGCACCGACTGGCATGAAAACCAAAAGGGTAAGCAGGGCATTATTTTCTGCGCACTCTGCAACGCCGTGTATTACAAAAAGTCATGGCACCACAACCTACGCTACTATAAAAACCTACACGAAGACCTGAAGGTTTCCTTCGCCACCTGTCCTGCGTGCACCGCGATCAAAAACAACGAATTCGAAGGAAGACTCATTATAAGCAACGTTCCAAAGAATATTACTGAGCATCTGGAAAACCTCGTGCATGCGTTTACGCATCGTGCGTATCAAAAAGACCCGATGGACCGCCTCATCGCGATGAAAAAAACAAACGGTACCATGGAGATCACCACAACTGAAAATCAACTCGCGGTGAAACTCGCCAAAAAAATCGGAGAGGTGTTCAAAAAAGCAACTATAAAAATTTCCTACTCTCATTCTAAAAAAGATAAAGCGGTTGACATTAGAATGGAATTTCTCGCATAATCCCCGCGTATCGCTCTCGTAGTTGAATGGATACAACACCTCCCTCCGAAGGAGGCGCTGCAGGTTCGACTCCTGCCGAGAGCACAAAGCGAGTAGATATGAGCGACTGCTCTCAGCAGGAGTCGAACAAGAGGGGGGTCGGGGAAACACTTTGTTTTCCAGTGAAGGAAGGAATGGGAAAACCGTGGGTTTCCCAGAAGTGAGATAGCAAGGCGTCCTGCCGAGAGCACCAGATTTATTACACTAAAAAACCAACGAGAACGTTGGTTTTTTTAATCTTGATTTTTTTGTACGAAATATGCTATGAAGAGAGCCACGGGACATTTCGCCGCTATCGTGCGGCACGCCATACAGAACTTTAACAAAAAGAGGTAAAACTATTTATCTCAAAAATCAAAACACTCAAGGGGAGGAAGACTATGTGTGAAAACGAAGATATGACATACGCAGGAGTAGGCGTTAATTACGACGCAATGGATCCATTCAAACGCGATGCGCAACGTGCCGCGCGCGAGACGGCGGGAAACATTAATCGACTTGGTTTTTCCGAAGTCGGGATGAGTCGTGGAGAAAGTGCATATCTCCTTGAAAGGCCGGACCATTATCTGGCGCACGTCGAGGAAGGCCTCGGCACGAAAAACCTCGTCGCTGATGCCATGTATCGTCTTACTGGCAAGTCGTATTACGATCAAATCGCGCAGGATGCTGTGGCAATGATCGCGAACGACATGATTACGCTTGGCGCCCTACCGCTTTCGATGGCAATGCACCTCGCCGTCGGCGACTCCGATTGGTTCGACGACAAGAAAAGGTGCCACGACCTCATCGAAGGTTGGAAAAAGGCATGTATGCTTGCGCGCTGTGCGTGGGGCGGGGGCGAAACACCAACCCTGAAAGGAGTTGTTGTGCCTGGCACGATAGTGCTCTCCGGCTCGGCAATGGGTGTCGTACAGCCGAAGGGACGACTTATTACCGCCAACATTCAGCATGACGACGCAATTGTCCTCATCGAAAGTTCTGGTATTCATGCGAACGGTCTCACGATGGCTCGGAAGATTGCCGACAACCTGCCAAACGGCTACCTCACGAAGCTCACCGATGGGAGAGCGTATGGTGAAACGTTACTTGACCCAACTCACATATACGTCGCGCTCATCGAGGGGTGCCTCGACTACGGCATTGATATTCATTACACCGCAAACATCACGGGGCATGGCTGGCGTAAGCTGATGCGTGCAACGCAACCATTTGCCTACATCATTGAGCGTCTGCCAATACAGCTTCCCATCTTTGGGTTCCTGCAGGAGCATGGACCTATAGATGACATGGAGGCATACGGCAATTTCAACATGGGAGCGGGGTTTGCTCTCTACGTGTCAGAAGCAGATGTAGAGAAGGTTCAGGGAATAGCTAGAAGTCTTGGACTTAACTCATTCTACGCCGGACACATCGAGAAGTGTGAGACAAAAAAGGTCATTATCAAACCCAAGAACATCGAATACCTTGGTTCAACCCTGGGCGTTCGATAATTCACAACAAACAATCAAGCGGCTTCGTCTATATGACGAAGCCGCTATTTTTTTTTGAAAAAAGAACAAAGAGTTTGCCGCCATATGTGTGTGCACATTACCTTTTGGTCTTGATTTTTTGTGCAAAACATGCTATGAAAAAGACCACGGCATATTCCGTCGCGATCGTGCGGCATGCTATACAGAACTTTAACAAGGAGGATACTATGTGCCCTTCATTGCATGAAGAGCTTGGCTTCAAAATATTTGGAGAAAAGGAAGAACGAAGCACCGCAAGCGAGGAAAGCAATGTGTGCAAAAAGTGCGGTGCCACCCTTCGTGGTGTGCTCACTGGGCGACGCATCTCGATTAGTAATGCTAATGGCGATAATGGCGAATTCACATTCATCATTATCACCTACTGCCCTCACTGTGATAAGAAGCCAATTGGTCAACGCAAAAACACGCGGCGTAAGAGATAATCTAACTTAGCACTATAAAGAAACCTTACTAATAAGGAGAGGAGGAAGTCTATGGCGGATTTTCCAAAAAGAAGGTGTGGGGGGTGCGGCACTTTTTGTGGAGATGTCGCAGACTACTGTGGGCGGTGCGGGACAAAACTTCCCCCGCCACTAGTACCTGTCGACGCCGAAGAGAGAAGAAGTCACTTCGCTATTATTTGCGGAGAAGGAAAAAGGCATCACATCCTCAAAGAGCCGTTTAATATAGCCTACTGCATTGCGTGTGGGAAGATCATAGCATCCCCCACACTTCACTAACAATGCGCTAGACACATCACGTGTCTAGCGCATTTTTTTATTTTCCCTATCACATTATTTCTCTTCTTTCTTGTGCTCTTCGTGTTCAAGCGCTTTTTCTTCTTTTTTTACTACTTGCTCTGCAAGCTCGCGCTTTGCATAAAAATTCATAAGTGAGAATACAATCATACCAGTAAATATCACGCCGATCGCATTAATGGTAAAAATAAGCAGGGCTCCCATTATGATCTGTGTGTCAAAATTTGCGATGCCGATGCCAATAACCGAGAGCGGCGGGATAAGCGCCACCGAAATTGCTACCCCAGGGAGAGTTGCGCTAAGCTTTGGTTTTACCAGTGCAAATGACGCAGCAAGCCCTGCCACCACACCGATTGCGCCAAATAAAAGAGAAGGGGTGGTACGAGACAAAATCTCTGGAGTGTACCCGCTTACCTCCGGAGAAAAAATAACCGTTACAACCGCGGCGGCACCGATAATTAATATAATTGCCTTTGCGAGTGTATTCAGCGCCCTCTTAATAAGTAAAAGGTCGGACATAATAATACCCATAGCCAAACTAAGAATTGGATATAAGATCGGCGCAATTAGCATGCTTCCCACTATTACCGCAGAGCTATTAGTCAATAATCCAAACGTTGCCATAAGCACGGATAACACAACCATAAGAAAAAAATCGTTGTTGGGCGTGCTGTGCGTAATAAGCTCTTCTACTGCACTCGCCTTGTCTTTATTCGTAATATTTTGAAATAACCCATGAAACATACTTTTTCTTGTAAATAAAAAATAAATTGATAAAAGCTGTCTTTACAATTATACTATACTCTTATTAAAAATCCATCCATTTTAATTACCTTTCTTCCTTGACCATACCACCACCATACATTATAGTGGCGCGATGTTCTTTTAAACTATAAAAGGGGGGGAGGCAAGTTATGTACGCACTACTTACAGCAGGAGCAATTGGAGGCATCATTACGATGAGCGTCGTCGTTACGTATTTTTTTGCTGTGACACGAGGATCGCTTATTGTGCAAGAAGCATATAACGGCAAAGATCCGTCTAACCATATCTATCTGATTTACAAAAGTAAATTTTTGATATGGCTCACAGACCGTCAACCGATCATTTCCGCGATTTTATTATGGAACTATGATCGACTTGTAAAAGACGTTGTGAAGCGCCTCGGCAACTCTTTGCACGGAAAAGATGTACTACAACTCTCGTGCGCGTTCGGTAATATATCTGAAAAGCTCGCAGAAACATGCAATAAAAACGGTGCAAACCTTGTTATTGCAGACATGATTCCGCATGAGCTTGAAAACACCAAAAACAAGCTCGATAAATGCGGGCTACACGCTTCATTTGAGGCGTGTGATGCAACGGCATTGCCCTATCAAAGCGAGTCGTTTGACTATGTTATATCCTTCTTCCTTTTTCATGAACTTCCTTTAGAAAAAAAGAGGAAGGCACTGCAGGAAAGTATGCGGATAGTGAAGCCCGGCGGAAAGATTATCCTCGCCGAGTTTCATAAACCCGATTCCTGGGTTTTGCGTTTATCTGGGCGGGCTTTCTTCTTCGTATTCGAGCGGTATGCCCGTGAAATGTGGCATACATTCGAGCTAGAAACAGAAATACGATCATACGCTGATCACCCTGATGAATGGATATTTTCACGCCGTCCTATTTTCAAAGGAAACTACTTTTCTTTCGAGGCACAAAAAGTGCCTCACTAAACCAATAAAACGGCTCGCAGAATCTTGCGAGCCGTTTTTATTTGACAGATCGCTCTTTTTCCAATATATTCTATTACATAATAAAAAAATCCCTGTGGGGATTTTTGCGTTAAAAACACTCTCTATAAGGAGGATTCATGAGAAGCAAATTCACGCTTCTTGCTGTATTATTCTTTCTCTTGTGTGAGCCAATCGTATTTGCTCTCGCACGAGAAAACATCTCAGGAGAAAGGATCGAAAAAAATATACGGGTACTGTCTGTAACAGTCACAGCATACTCGAGCACGCATGACCAAACCGACGACTCACCATTCACTATGGCGAGTGGGAAGCGTGTATATGACGGTGCTATCGCTGCAAATTTTTTGCCCTTTGGCACTGAGGTGATGCTTCCTGAATTGTACGATGACAAGGTATTTATCGTAGAAGATAGGATGCATAGACGGTTTTCAAACAGAGTTGATATCTGGATGGAAACAAGAGAGGAGGCATTAGAGTTTGGTATAAAACGGGTCACAATAAAAATATTATGACCCAAAAAAAGCAAAAAGGGACAGCACAATGCTGTCCCTTTCTTTTTTATTTATTTTTTAGAAAAGACCTATTTCTTCCAATGAACGAACCGATGAAAATCTTGCGACCAAGTCTGTTGCCAAAAAGGGACATACTGTAGGGTCCACCCATTATGCCCCCACCACAAACGAGGCATAAAAAGATCGTTACCCCCTACTCTTCGCAATATCGTTCCTGGAAAATAAAGCTTATACTCCCTCCACTTATCTGGGATTCTCCCCTGAATCTTCAAAAGACACTCGGCGTGACACAAGCCGAGATTCATATCCACTATTCTAAGGTGGTCGCGTAGGTCTACAGCACAATAGGATTTCACAGAAACATACTCAGGAGACAGAGGATTTGCACCCCTATTACGGTTAAGAAATTTTGGGAAGAATATCTCTATACTGTCAATAGAAATTTCTTCCGGGCCCCCGATGTCGGTGATTACTTCAAGATAATTCTTTTTTCCTCTCCTCGTCATTCCTTCTATGATTTCTCCCACCATCGTCTTTCCTCCTTTTTAAAGTGCATCCGCTGTATGCGGAAATAGTGTCACTATTTACTATTCTTATACCACTTACATTATTAAAATACAAGATACCCGATAGCATATATCGCGATCCACAATAAAGAAAAAGGGACAGCTTATGCTGTCCCTTTTTGCTTTTTTTGTTACAAAAAGAACTATCTTTTCATGCGGATAAAGGCATGCTTATCCCTCGACCAATCCCTGCGCCAAATCAGGTAATAGTATATAACCCACCCACTATTCTGCGTCCACGTTAAAGAGGGCATGTATAACAGTTTCTTCCCATGTACCACCCTCAATACCGTTCCTGGAAAAAGAAGAAAATACTTTTTCCACTCTTCTGGGAGTCTCCCTTGCACTTTTAAAAGACTTTCAGCATGACGTAGACCGACATCCCTATCCACTTCTTTTAGGTGATCGCAAATATCTGCGGCATGGAACGCAGTCGTATCCCTGCCGCGAAACAATGGAAAAAATAATTCGACATCGCACGGAGAGATTTCTTCCACGCCTCCAATATCACTGATCACCTCAAGATTCTCCACCTCCAATTTTCTGGTCTTTGTTTTAATACCTCTACTCATCTTCTCTCCTCCTTTTTAAAGTGCGTCCGCTGTATGCGGAAATAGTGACACTATTTACTATCCTTATACTGTATACACTAGTGAAATACAAGGGTCAGGAAAAAGAAATTTATTCGTACCGTAATGCCTCAATAGGGCTTTTACGCGATGCTTGACGTGCGGGATAGAGGCCAAAGATAAGCCCAATGCCCGCAGATACTCCAACACCCAACAGTGCTGCAGAAAGCGGGAAGGTAAACTCCCATCCCATCGCTACCATTCGTGAGAGAATTATTGAAGCGCCAAACGAGAGAGCCGCGCCAAGCACGATACCAACAATGCCACCTATCGCGGTAAGCAATACCGCCTCGAGAACGAATTGTAAAAGAATATCTTTATTTGTTGCTCCTACTGCCTTACGAAGCCCGATTTCGCGCGTGCGCTCTGTAACAGACACAAGCATGATATTCATAATGCCGATACCTCCCACCACGAGCGATATTGCCGCCACCGCCCCCAAGAACAGCGTCAGCACACTTGTAATTACGCCGAGACGCTCCACCATATCAACCTGTGTTTCTATAAAGAAGTCATCTTTCATAGTCCCTGAAATACGATGCGAATCTCGGAGTGTCATTTTAATATCTTCCACTATTTGAGGAATAAGCTCTTCCGAGGTCGCCTCTATAACAAACCGATGAAAATATTTAATACCAAAAATATATTGTTGTGCCGCAGTGTATGGCACAAGCACCGCGCTATCAAAATCAAACACTGACGACTGCCCTTTCTTTGCCAACACACCTATCACTTTAAAATTTCTATCTTTTATTTTTATTTTTTCTCCTACCACACTCGAAGCAGAGCCAAATAATTCATCCTTTACTTTTGCGCCAATCACTACCACTTCAGCGCGGCTCCTCACATCATCGTCAGTAAAAAATTCTCCCTCCGCTGCGGTGATATCAAAAACATCCGCAATTGGCGCTGAAGAGCCGAACACCGTTGTGCGATACGTGTCGCCCGCATATGTTGCAGTTTCTCCCCCAAATACGATTGGCATTACTTGTGCGGCATATGGCATATTGTCCTTTCTTTCTAAAAGAACAAAGTCTCGCTCTTTCAATGCGTCACTGAAAAGTTGCGCGAAGTCGCTTGGCCCTGTTGGTTGCCTTCCTGGTGCTATAAAGACTGTTTTTGAACCAAGCCCCTGTATTTGCCCTAAAATAAGCTGATGCGCACCTTCTCCGAGCGCCACAACAAGAATAATGGCAGTTACGCCGATCACAATACCTAAAATCGTCAGCGCAGCGCGCGATTTATTTGCAGTCACTCCTTTAAATGCAGTTTTAAAACTATTTTTAAATGTCATTTTTGAAAATGATTTGCCACCCTTCGTTGGCCAAGAACCGGTTCATCTTTTTCTATCCGCCCATCACGCATGATAATGATCCGTCGCGTGCATTCAGCGAGCTGTGTTTCGTGTGTAATAAGTAATATTGTCCTCTTTTGATCTTCATTCAACCGCTGAAGAATATCAATAATCGCCTGACCTGATTTTGAATCCAAATTCCCCGTTGGCTCGTCGGCAAAAAGCACAAGTGGATCATTCACCAACGCCCGCGCGATTGCGACACGCTGCTTTTCTCCGCCTGAAAGCTGAGATGATTCATGAGAAATACGATGCGAAAGCCCGACCGATTC
>JANLHQ010000061.1 GCA_024654415.1 Candidatus Azambacteria bacterium
GTGTACTCAGGGATGAGTATGTGTACTGCAATGCAGCGGAGTATCGCTTGATGGAGTGAGCCAATGAGCCATCGTTGTGGTGCGAAATAGGGCGTGACAATCGTGATAGTTTTTTGAGCGTTGCGAATGGTTTCTTGATAATATTTTTTGACGAGCCGGCGACTTTCCGGTTGCCAATGTTCGATGATCCATAGGCGCGTTTTATTAACCCTTGTTTTTTTATTATTCCACAGAAGAATATGCGTATCTGTGCCGCCGCACATCTGATACGTACGAGCAAATGAACGAATAATACTTTTAACAATCGGTCCTTTCATGCGCACTTGCAAATCATTCCATTTCTTAAAAAGTTTATGGATATTCACGCCACCAACAAATGCAACCTCTTCATCAATGACAAGTATTTTTTTGTGTGTGTGATGAAGCCAGTAGCTGAACAAGAATAACTCAACACCAGCATCTCGTATGTGCTGAATAGTCGAAGGAGTTAACTCGGTGCTTCCAAAAGCATCAATAATTACTCGTACCCGCACGCCTTCTCGTGCCTTTTGCGCGAGCATAGTGAAAAAGTCATGACCCACAGTGTTGTCGACAAAAATATACATCTCACAGTAAATGGATGTTTTTGCCCCAGTTATTGCTTGTAGCATGCTGTCCCACGCCTTTTCCGAAGTGGTGTAAAATTTGTATTTCATGTGTTAAAAACAAGCGCATTGTAGCAAGAATGAGCACACATAGCCACATTATTTTTCCCGTTCATTTTTTCATAGATCTATGGTATACTCTTCTTTTGTTGGGCTCATAATAACTATATGCAAGGCATAAAACATAAAATAAAAAATATTGTAGCAAGGGAAATCATTGATTCCCGCGGAAATCCAACGATTGAGGTTGATGCGGTTTTTTCTGATGGAAGCTTTGGTAGGGCGGCGGTGCCTAGCGGCGCTTCGACCGGAAGCCACGAGGCATGTGAGCTTCGTGATAATGATGCGAAAAGATACGGTGGGAAGGGGGTAGTACGCGCGGTAGCGAACGTGAATAAAAAGATACTTCCCAGCGTACAAGGCAAAAAATTTGACCAACGATCTCTTGATGCCGCGCTCATCGCGCTTGATGGCACGAAAAACAAAAGTAAGCTAGGAGCAAACGCGATCCTTGCCGTTTCAATGGCGTTTGCACGAGCGGCAACAGTAGCAGAAAAAACTTCTCTCCACGAATATTTCAGACACATAAGCAAAAGCAAGGCACCTGTTTTACCAGTGCCGCTTATGAATATTATCAACGGCGGTGCACATGCGAAGGGTTCAACGGACATACAGGAGTTTATGATTGTTCCTCTCGGAGCACGTAGCTTCAAAGAGGCGCTGCGATGGGGCGCAGAGGTTTTTCAAGCGCTAAAAAAGATCTTGAATGAAAAAGAGCTTTCAACAACGGTTGGAGATGAGGGGGGGTTCGCGCTCGCACTTGGTTCGAACGAGGGTGCGCTGGAGCTTGTTATGGAAGCAATAATAAAGGCAGGGTATACTCCGGGCAAAGATATTTGTATTGCGCTTGATGTTGCCGCAACGGAGCTGTACACATCGTCAGCGCAAGGCTCATACCATCTTTCTATCGAAGGAAAAAAACTAAGCAGTGATGGGCTTATAGATCTCTATGAAACATGGGTTAAAAAATATCCGATAATTTCTATTGAGGATGGTTTGGCGGAGGATGATTGGGAGGGGTACCAGAAGTTGGTGGAGCGACTTGGTAAAAAAATACAAATAGTCGGCGATGATCTTTTTGTAACGAATAGTGAGCGACTCAAGAAGGGGATTGCCGAGGGTGCTGCAAATGCGATACTTATCAAATTAAACCAAATCGGTACAGTCAGTGAAACAATAGACACGATGCGCATGGCTCGGGAGCATGGGTTTGCATCGATTGTTTCTCACCGTTCGGGGGAAACGGAAGATTCGACGATAGCTGATTTTGTGGTCGGTCTTGCGGCGGGGCAGATCAAGACGGGCTCTTTGTGTCGCGGCGAGAGGACAGCGAAATACAATCAACTGTTAAGGATCGAAGAGGGATTGGGAAAGAGGGCGGTGTTTGCGGGAAGAAAAGCATTTACACGCTAAAAATATGGCAAAATTATTTTTAGTGCGTCATGGAAAATCGGAGTGGAATAAGAAAGGACTGTGGACTGGATGGACCGATGTTGGTTTGGCTGATGAAGGGCATGAGGAAGCAAAAAAAGCAGGGGAAGTATTGAAGGGAGAAAGTATTCATGCAGTGTATACGTCAGAGCTGAAAAGAACTCATCAGACATTTGAGGGAATACGGGAGGCGATGGGAGCATTTCATCTTGAGCGTATATCTCATCATGCGTTGAATGAAAGACGGTACGGGATTCATACAGGGAAAAATAAGTGGCAGGTGAAAGAAGAGGTCGGGGAAGAAGTATTTCATAAAATCAGACGAGGATGGGATGTTGCAATACCTGAAGGAGAGACATTAAAAGATGTTCACGCTAGAGTGGTGCCGTACTATGAGGAAAATATCAAAAAAGATCTCAAAGAAGGCAAAAATGTGTTAGTGGTCGCGCATGGCAATTCTTTACGAGCGCTTATGAAGCACTTGGAAAACCTTGATGAGGTAAGGGTGTGCGAAGTTGAGGTGGGGACTGGAGAAATTCATTGCTATCACCTTGATGAGTTCGGCACAGTACTTCATAAAGAGATTAAAAATTCAAGCCAGTAAAGGTGGGTATGATTGGGAATAATATGTATATGAAAAAAACAAAAATAGTGGCTACCATTGGGCCAGCCACAGAATCAAAGGAGAAGCTCAAAGAGCTTTTAAGGGACGGCATGAATGTCATGCGGATCAATTTTTCGCACGGGGATTTTGAAGAGCACGCACGAAAGGTGAATAACCTAAGAGCG
>JANLHQ010000062.1 GCA_024654415.1 Candidatus Azambacteria bacterium
AGGCAACGACTTAAGGTCAAATAATTGTTCTAGGGAGCCTTACATTGGTATGAATTGCTGGTTCGTCCGGAATTCACACCTGCGGGCACCCACGTGGGCGCTAGCTTAAGTCCGAGCCACTCATATGTAGGGCTAGAAATTCTCTGATTCGCTAGTTGGCGGACGGGGAATTTCGTATTTTAGGATGGTTTTTTCTAAGCCTTGCGCGCCAGTAGATTGCTTTTATTTTTCGTACAGCCTTGCTGTTTTTATCATCGTGAGATACATGTCGTGAAAGAGGGGATAACTTTCTATTAAGACGCTAACTCCTGTGCCGTCAAAATAAAACCCCCACACAGAGGCGGGGGTTTTATTAATCTGAAAATTATTTACTTGCTTTGCTCTCGGTTTTGATGCATTGAGTGCATGCGCGAACACGGTCACCATTGATGACCCCCCATTGGATGTTTGGATATTTTCGTTTTTTGCAGGTTGGGTTCCATTTACCTCTCAATTTCTTGAGAACGGTAGTCAATACAGACGTTTTCCCGCACACAGTACATGATCGTGGCATACTTTTATAATAAAAACTTTACGGCTAGAGTGTAGCACGCTCTTTTACATGATGCAAGAGTTTGGTATAGTATGGCGATATGGACTTTCAACTCGCAGTATTTCAAATAGCGGTTCTTCTTTTCTCTGTCGTAATCCATGAGGTGTCTCATGGCGTGATCGCAAACCATCTTGGGGACCCTACCGCAAAGAATTTAGGAAGATTAACACTTAACCCTGTAAAACACATCGATTTTTTTGGGTCAATATTGTTGCCAGCATTGCTCGTGCTGAGTCACGCACCAATCATTTTTGGGTGGGCGAAACCCGTACCATATAATCCTATGTTTTTGCGAGACCCAAAACGGGGCGCGGCATACATTGCCATTGCCGGACCGCTTGCAAATTTTTCCGTTGCTATCATTCTCGGCATAGTCCTGCGTGTCGTTTCACCCCCCGAGGCATTCGCATTTGCATTGCAAATTATTATATATATAAATATTTTACTTGGTGTGTTTAATCTTGTACCGATTCCTCCGCTTGATGGGTCTAAACTGCTTTTTGCCTTCTTAGGCGAGCGACACGTGGCAATAGAACGATTTTTGGAGCAATACGGGATGTTTATGTTGCTCATTTTTATTTTCTTCGGGTTTCAATTTCTTATGCCTATAATCCGTGTTCTTTTCCGCTTGGTTACGGGGGCTTCTTTTTAACTTTTCCCTGTATAGGGCGTACTCTGAGAGGGTTGAAGGGTTGACTTTCTCGTGGGGATTTGATACTTTCCATATACGCGCATCGCGCGCAGCTTTTATATGCCAACAATCAATCAATTAGTACGAAATAGAAGAAGAAGGGTTTTGAGTAAATCAAAGTCTCCTGCATTAGGGGTGAGCTTTAATGTTATCAAGAATAAACCGAAGATTTATAATTCGCCGTTCAAGAGGGGGGTATGTATTGCGGTAAAGACTATTACTCCAAAAAAGCCGAATTCGGCGCTTCGAAAAGTTGCAAGAATCCGTCTTACAAATGGGCAAGAGGTAACAGCATACATTGGAGGGGAGGGGCATAGCCTTCAAGAGCACTCTGTGGTGGTTATCCGCGGAGGAAAGGTAAAGGACCTTTCTGGTGTGCGGTACCACGTGGTGCGTGGGGTACTTGATACTTCCGGCGTGGAAAATAGAAAGCGAGGAAGATCGAAATACGGAACAAAGGTTGCGAAAAAAGCATAATAATAAGGAAATAAGGAAAAAATGAGGAAAAAGCAAAAATATAATAGGGAATTAGAGCCAGACTATCTGTATAACAATCCGATAGTAGCGAAATTCATCAATATTGTAATGAAGGCGGGTAAGAAAACAATCGCCGAGAAGGTGGTCTATGGCGCCTTTGAAAACATTAAGAAAACAATGGAGAAGGATCCTATGGAGATTTTCGATGCGGCCATCCGCAATATCTCTCCACTCGTGGAATTGAAATCAAAAAGAATTGGCGGTGCAAATTATCAAGTTCCTCGAGAAGTACGAGGGGAGCGACGACTTGCACTCGCGTTTCGTTGGCTTCTCATCGCAGCAAACGCAAAGAAAGGAAAACCAATGGCGATGAAGCTCTCAGAGGAAATCATGCTTGCGGCAAAGAACGAAGGCGCTGCAGTAAAGAAAAAACTCGACACGCATCGAATGGCAGAAGCGAACAAGGCATTCGCGCATTTTAGCTGGTAGGCAAAAAGCGTAAGCGCACGAAAGCGTCATGCAAAAGCTTTAAACGGTACGGGCAGTTTTACGGTCACGTCTTTTATTTTTTATTTTTTTTATGGCACGAGCATACCCACTAGGGAGAGTACGAGATATTGGTATCATTGCACACATTGATGCGGGCAAGACCACGGTGTCTGAGCGTGTTCTTTTTTATACAGGCGTTTCACATAAGATCGGGGAGGTGCACGAGGGTGCCGCAGTCATGGATTGGATGGAGCAAGAGCAAGAGCGTGGTATTACGATTACCGCTGCGGCAACAACATGTTTCTGGATTCCCACATATCAAAAAGGAAATAAAGAATTTGAGCATCGCATTAATTTAATCGACACACCGGGACATGTTGACTTTACCGTTGAGGTGGAGCGCTCGCTCCGCGTGCTCGACGGAGGCGTAGTGGTGTTTGATGGTGTTGCGGGTGTGGAGCCACAATCGGAAACGGTATGGCATCAAGCGGACAAATATAATGTGCCGCGTATTTGTTTTATCAATAAACTTGATCGTACTGGCGCTCGATGGGAAGATGATGTCGCGTCCATTCGTGAGCGCTTGAATCCAAAGGCAGTGCCTATTCAAATTCCTGTTGGTGAAGAGGAGAATTTTGCGGGCGTGATTGATCTGGTTACGGAAAAATTTATTACATCATCAGGAGAGCATGGGGAAGTGCTCGTTGTGCAGGAAATCCCTGACTCGGAAAAAGCGCGCACGAAAAAATATCGCGAAGAAATGATCGACATTATTGCGTCGGAGTCGGGAGATGATGCGATGATGGAAAAATATCTTGCCGGAGAAGCGCTTGCAGTAGATGACATTAAAGTGTTGATTAGGCGGTTGACTATTGCGGGAACCATTAATCCGGTGCTGTGTGGTACCGCTCTCAAAAATAAAGGAGTGCAGTTGGTATTGGATGCGGTTGTTGATTATCTTCCGTCCCCACTTGATCGTGGTTCGGTGACAGGGATTGACCCAAACACTGAAGAAGAGATTATGCGAAGTCCAAATGATGACGAGCCGTTTTCCGCGCTCGCTTTTAAAATCGCGACCGATCCGTTCGTCGGCTCGCTCGCTTTCTTCCGTATTTATTCCGGGACACTTACGAAGGGATCATATGTATACAATTCTACGAAAGGAGAAAAGGAACGCATTAGTCGTATTCTTCGGTTGCATGCGAACCAACGAGAAGAAGTAGATCAGATCTTTGCAGGCGAGATCGCTGCTGCGGTCGGGTTGAAAAGTACTACAACCGGCGATACATTATGTGATGAAGATAATCCAATTATTTTGGAACGCATTACATTCCCTGAACCGGTCATCTCAATTCGTATTGAACCAAAAACAAAAGTAGATCAGGAAAAGATGGGTCTTGCGCTTCGTCGACTCGGCGAAGAAGATCCAACATTCCGTATTCGGGTTGATCAAGAAACAGGAGAGACAATTATTTCTGGTATGGGCGAGCTTCACCTGGATATTCTTGTTGATCGTATGTTCCGTGAATTTGGCGTGAGTGCGAACGTGGGCACACCACAAGTTGCATATCGAGAAACTATTAGAAAGATTGCAGAAGCGGAAGGCAAGTATATTAAACAGAGCGGAGGGCGCGGTCAGTATGGGCACGTGCGCTTGCGCGTAGAGCCACGAGAACGGGGCGCCGGCTTTGAATTCGAGAGTGAATTAAAGGGTGGTGTCGTGCCGCAGGAATATATACCGGCAGTTGAAAAGGGAGTGAAAGAGGCGCTTGATAAAGGTGTGGTTGCCGGATACCCGATAAAGGATGTTAAAGCGATTATTTATGATGGTTCATATCATGAAGTTGACTCATCTGAAGCGGCGTTTAAGATTGCGGGGTCCATGGCATTTCAAGAGTGTGTGCGACGCGCAGACCCGGTGATTCTCGAGCCAATCATGAAGGTGGTAGCAATCACTCCGCCACAATTTATGGGTGATGTGACGGGCGACCTGAATGCGAAACGAGGGAAGATCGAAAGTATTGATGATCGAGGAAACATTAAAGTCATCACCGCGAAAGTGCCGCTGGCAAAGATGTTTGGGTATTCCACACAGATCCGATCCATGACGGAAGGACGCGCCTCATTTTCGATGGAATTTTCTCATTACGATGAGGTTCCAAAAAGTGTTGCGGAAGATATTATTGCAGGAAAGATAAAATAATATACGAGATATGTTTGATGACATTTCTAAAATATTAAAATCAATCACAAAAGGCGTAGTAGTCATGGAGAATGGCAAGCCCGCGTATGTCGTGGTGCCGTTTGAAGAATATCAGGAAACGATGAAGGAAAAGAAGATCGATGGTGTGCGGATGTGGGCCGATCCACGGCAGCAGCAACTAGATGACGCGAGCATCATCCAGAAGTTGATCAACTACGACATGAGTACGGCATCGCAAGAAGGTCTTTCGGGTGTTGAGGAGGAGGAGATTAGGGCATTACTGAGCTCACTCGATCGCGAACAGGAGCGAGAAGGTGCTTCTATGGTGAATAATCCAGAAAACGGTATTCATTTAGAGGATTTACCGTTTTAAGGGGGGTTGACGAAAGCAGTATCTTTCCTTACAATGCCTCTATTCGTTTTTGGGATTTTTTTTGTATTTATATAACTTATTAATTAAAAACCTATGGCAGAGAAATTTGAACGTACAAAGACGCATGTGAACGTCGGAACCATTGGACATGTCGACCACGGGAAAACCACGTTGACTGCGGCGATTCTTCATTGTCTTAACCTCGCGGGGTTCAAGGCGAAAGTGGAGTCAATTGATCAGATCGATTCAGCGCCCGAAGAGAAGGCGCGCGGTATTACGATTGCATTGCATCATTCGGAATATGAGTCAGCAAACAGGCATTATGCGCACATTGATGCGCCAGGGCATGCGGACTATATTAAAAACATGATTACCGGTGCGGCGCAAATGGACGGCGCGATATTGGTGGTGGCGGCGTCAGACGGCCCGATGCCTCAGACACGTGAACACATTTTGCTCGCCCACCAAGTAGGTGTGCCAAAATTGATCGTATTCCTTAATAAAGTTGATACAGCGGATGATCCAGAATTGGTTGATCTCGTTGAAGAAGAAATTAGGGAGCTTCTTACGAAGTATAAGTATGACGGCGCGAATACGCCGATTATCCGGGGTTCGGGTCTTAAGGCGCTTCAGGCGACTTCAAAGGATGATGAGTGGGCTCAAAAAGTACTCCAACTCGTTCAGACCATGGACGAGTACTTCCCAGATCCGATTCGGGATCTCGATAAACCATTCCTTATGCCAATCGAAGACATTTTCTCGATTGAAGGGCGCGGTACAGTGGTAACGGGAAGAGTAGAACGAGGCCGAGGAAAGGTAAATGACGAAGTGGAGATTGTTGGCTTGCGTCCAAACACGAAGACAGTGATCACTGGTATTGAAATGTTCAACAAGTCGCTTGATGAAGCGATGGCAGGTGATAACGCGGGTGTATTGCTTCGTGGTGTCAAGAAAGAGGATGTAGAGCGAGGTCAAGTTATCGTGAAACCAGGATCAGTAACACCACACACCGAATTTGAAGCAGAGGTGTACGTACTCACTAAAGAAGAGGGAGGACGACATACGCCATTCTTCAAGGGTTATAAGCCGCAGTTTTATATCAGAACTACGGATGTAACAGGCGATGTAACGTTGCCGGAGGGTGCCGAAATGGTAATGCCGGGAGATACGGTAAGGATCAAAGTTAAATTAATTGCGCCAATCGCGCTTGAAGAGAAGCAGCGATTTGCGATCCGCGAAGGCGGTAAAACAGTTGGTGCGGGCGTGGTGACTTCAATCATCGCGTAAGCATTGCATACGGGTATGGTAGCAAAAGAAGGAGTTGCTCAAAAATTAAGGATCAAGATCAAGGCATACGATAATAAGATCATCGATAATAGTGCGCGCCAGATTGTAGAGGCGGCTGAACGACAAGGGGTTACGGTATCTGGGCCGATTCCTTTGCCAACGGAGATCAAAAAGTATGCAGTGAATCGTTCGACGTTCGTGCATAAAAGCTCGGGTGAGCATTTTGAGATGCGCGTACATAAGCGGCTGATCGATATCGGAGAGCCAACCCCAAAAACTATTGATGCTCTTACGAATCTGAATTTACCGGCAGGGGTAGACATTGAGATCAAGATGGTTTAGATTATACATGCTTCCACGACACCACTGGTGGCGTGGAACGATGTGTAATGTAAATGAGAAGCATTTATCATTATAATTGAAGCAGAGTAGTGAGTCTGGGCTTTTATGCAATGGGCTTTCAGCCCATTTTTTGTGAAAAAATATGAAGTTTTTACTTGGGAGTAAAATTGGGATGACACAGATTTTCGATGAAAACGGAAGCGCTATTGCGGTGACGCTTATTGACGTACCCCCATGCGCGGTGACGCAAGTGCGTACGAAGGAGCGCGATGGATATGATGCGGTACAGCTTGGATTTGGCGCAAAAAATAAAACAAATAAGCCGGAGAAAGGCCATGTACGCGACCTCGGTGCATTTTCTGTATTAAGAGAGTATCGCGTGGAAGGCGCGGCAGATAAAAAAGTAGGGGATATAGTAGATGTATCTATGTTTGTAGAGGGCGACCCAATACGAGTTTCTGGTATAAGTAAAGCGAAAGGATTTCAGGGTGTAGTGAAGCGCCATCATTTTGGGGGAGGTAGAGCGTCGCATGGACAAAAACACAGCGAGCGGGAGCCAGGGTCTATCGGTGCGACATGGCCTCAGCGTGTGCTTAAAGGAACACGTATGGCAGGAAGAATGGGCGGCGAGCGAACAACAGTAACTGGCCTTACCGTGGCACGAATCGATGCAGAACATAATATATTGGCAGTAACAGGAGCAATTCCAGGAAGACGAGGGACGTTGGTTGAAATCAAATGCTGAATTAAAATCCAGCATTGCTGTTTGTAAGCCAATCGCTTTGCTCTTGGACAAACAGGGAACATAATACAGAAACAATGGAAACACCAGTATACAATCAAAAAGGAGAAAAAGTAGGGACATACAATCTTCCTGACGGGTTGTTTGCGGTGCCACTCAAAGAAAGTGTTGTGCATCAATCAATGAGAACCCAGCTAGGGAATGCGCGCAAGGCTATTGCGCATACAAAAGATAGAAGCGAAGTTTCTGGTGGTGGTAAGAAGCCGTGGCGCCAGAAAGGTACTGGCCGTGCACGACATGGGTCCATCCGATCTCCATTATGGAAGGGCGGTGGTGTGACGTTCGGCCCACGCAATGACCGGAACTTCTCATTAAAGATCAATAAAAAACAAAAAAACAAGGCGCTTGCCATGATGCTTTCTTCAAAAGTGAAGGCCGGGAAGATGGCGGTACTCGATATGCTTGCACTCGAAAAACCAAAAACAAAACACATGATGGACGTGCTTCGCGCATTCACAGATATTTTGCCTGAGGTGAGCACGAGAAAGACGCTTATTATTATTCCTGGCGCAAATCCAAATATCACACTTGCGGCGCGCAATATCCCGAAGGCAAAAGTACTCCGCGCAGACAGTATGAATATAAATGATCTTTTGATATATCGATATATGATAATTTCGAAGGAAGCGATAGAAATGATTGAGAAAGTATATGGGCGAGCAAAAAAACCTGCATCAAACGAGGTGGCGAAAGAAGTAAAAAGAGTATCCGCACAAAAAGCGGCAAAAGCTGCTCCATTAAAAAAGATAAAGAAAAAGGTGAAAAAAGTAAAAGCGGTGAAGAAGATAAAGAAAGAAGAAGTAAAAGAGGTAAAGAAAGTGGAGAAAACAAAGAAGCAGGTAGATAAAAAAGCATAATATTTCTGTATGTCTATCATTGGTAAAATCAAAAAAACACTGCCCGGACAAGAAGGAGATGCTCCCAAGAAAGGAGTAGCAGTCGGTGGTGTGAAAAAAGAAAAGATTGTCACGAAAAAGGCAACACGTGAACCCGTCTCTTCAAGGCCGGTATATGCGGGACGAGTAATTGAAAGTCCATATATTACTGAAAAAACTTCAATGCTTGCGGCGGAAAACAAATACGTATTTAAGGTTGAAAGAAGGACTACGAAAAATGAAATTATAAAAGCTGTTCACCGCATGTTTAAAGTAACGGTGACACAGGTGAATATAATGAATATGCCCGGGAAAAAAGTGCGCCTTGGAGGGCACGAAGGACGTGTTCCTGGATTTAAAAAAGCAGTGGTGACGATAAAAAAAGGCGAGACAATAGATATCGGTGTATAACCATAGCATATGAAATTACTACGACCAACATCTCCTGGACAACGACAGCGAACAATCGCTGACTATTCTTCGCTCACAAAAAAGGAGCCAGAGAAGTCGCTTACATTCGGCCGCAAGAGGAGAATGGGGCGCTCAAAACAAGGAAGAATTACTACGCGCCACAGAGGTGGTGGTAATAAAAGGCTGTATCGGGAAATTGATTTCAAGCAAAATAAGATGAATATTCCCGGGAAGGTCATCTCACTTGAATACGATCCGAATCGGTCTTCTTTTATTTCGTTGATCCAATATCATGATGGCGAGAAACGATACTCACTCGCAGTAAAAAACATGAAAGTAGGTGATCCGATAATCACATCTGAGGATGCTCCGCTTACAGACGGGAACCGTTTGCCGCTTGCAAAGATTCCTACCAGTTTCTTCGTGCACAACATTGAGCTACAGCCAGCACGGGGTGGGCAGATTGTACGGAGCGCAGGATCATCCGCGAAGGTCATGGCTCATGAAGGGAAGTATACGCACATACAAATGCCTTCAAGCGAGGTGCGTAAGATTCTTTCAACATGTCTAGCAACCATTGGTGTGCTTTCAAATCCTGAGCATAATCTTATCAACTACGGAAAGGCGGGCGCGTCGCGATGGAGAGGCATTCGACCTACGGTACGCGGATCGGCAATGAATCCATGTGATCACCCCCATGGAGGCGGTGAAGGGGCTCAGCCAATTGGTCTTCCGTATCCAAAAACGCCATGGGGAAAGCATGCGCTTGGTAAGAAAACACGAAAGAAGAATCATGCTACGAATAAATTTATTGTTTCACGAAGAGTAAAGAAATAAATATATGTCACGAAGTCTGAAAAAAGGACCATATGTTAATGAGCGTTTACTTGAAAAGCTCGCGAAGGCAAAGCCGGGAGATACTATCAACACGTGGGCGCGCGCATCGATGATTGCACCAGAAATGATCGGGTTTACCTTCGGGGTACACAACGGAAAAACACATATCCCTGTATTTGTTACAGAAGACATGGTTGGTCATCGGCTCGGTGAGTTTTCGCCGACGAAGAAATTCACCAGACATGGCGGTAAGATGCAGAAAGAGTTAGAAGCAAAATCACAGACGACGGCAGCAGCTGCAGTAGTAGCCGCAAAGAAATAACAGTAAGTACTATATATGCACGCAAAAGCTTATCTCAGAAACATACGAATATCACCAAGAAAAGTCAGAGTTGTTGCTGCGCTTATTAGAGGACGCAATGTGGGTGATGCAAAAGTACAACTTACATTTGCCATGCGAAAGGCGGCGGTGCCACTCATTAAGCTTATCGATTCTGCAATCGCGAATGCAACACATAATCTTAAGCTCGACCCAAAGGAATTGTATATTTCTGAGATTTTTGTAAATGAAGGACAGACATTAAAGCGAGGTATGCCGCGCGCACGAGGAAGCTCATACACGATTAGGAAAAGAATGTCGCATATTAGCTTGACTTTATCGGAAAAGAAAGATAGAAATACCCCACACGAATCAAAAACAGTTGTTTTGAAAAAAAAGGAGAAAAAGGTAGTTTCAAAAGAAAAAGCAATCGCAGTAAAAAAAGATGGGCACGAAGAAGTGGTAGTGAAAAAGAGTGGGGTGATCGAAAAGAAAAAGCCAAGCACACCCGTTTCTCACGCAGGGAAAACTCCAGTAAAGAGTCGTCGGTTGACGGGTATTGCGCGCAGAGCATTTCATGAACACGAAGATAAATAAGAAGTATTAACCTGAGATTACGTACATGGGAAAGAAAGTAAATCCATTGGGCTTCCGAATTGGTATAAACGAAGGATGGAGGTCGCGATGGTTTCAACAAAAAGCATATAAAGATTTTTTGAAAGAAGATTATTATCTTCGGAGCTTTTTGGTTGAAAAACTTCATAAAAATGGACTCGAACGAGTGGAGATTGAGCGTTCAGCAAACAAGATTAAAGTTATTATTCATACCTCACGCCCAGGATTGATTATCGGCAAGGGCGGTGGCGGTATCGAAGCGCTTAAAGGGGAGATCGAAAAGAAGTATGATGCAATTCGCGTCGATAAAAAAGCAAAAGCTGAGGTGAAGGTGCAAGTAGAAGAGGTGTCAAAGCCAGAAGGGCGAGCACCGATTGTTGCACAACAAGCTGCAGATCAAATCGAGAAGCGCCTTCCGTTCAGACGAGTATTGAAACAAACGCTTGAAAAGACCATGCAGAGCGGTGATGTAGTAGGAGCAAAGATCAGAATGTCAGGCAGACTTGATGGGGGAGAGATGTCTCGCACGGAATGGCTGAGCAAGGGAAGAATGCCACTCGCGACACTCCGGGCGCACATTGATTACGCTACCGCAAGCGCGCATTGCACCTATGGCGTCGTAGGCATTAAGGTTTGGATCTATAAGGGTGACGTGTTTGATGCAGATAAAAAAGAGAATATAAAATAGATTCAGTATGTTATTGCCAAAAAAAGTAAAACATAGAAAATGGCATAAAGGCCGAAAGCGCGCGAGCGGCGTGGACTCTCGCGGTATTCATTTAAGTTTTGGCGCGTATGGGATAAAAGCGAAAGAGCGAGCGTGGGTGACGTCGCGGCAAATAGAGGCAGCGCGTCGTGCAATGACTCGGTATGTACAGCGGTCCGGTAAGATATGGGTCCGGATATTTCCCGATAAACCGATTACCAAAAAAGGACAAGAAGTTCCGATGGGCGGTGGGAAGGGGGCCGTTGATCACTATGTCGCAGTAGTTAAGCCAGGAAGAATATTATTTGAAATGGATGGAGTAGATGAAAAGCTTGCACAAGAAGCATTGCGAAAAGCAGCATCAAAGCTTCCTCTTGCGGTGAGGTTTATAAAACGAGAAATGTAATATCATGAAAAAGACAGAAATGCTACAATCAAAATCACCCGCAGAGCTCGAGAGGGATTTGCTCGCATGCGAAGAAGAGTTAAAGACTCTTCGCTTTGATCGTGCGTTTAATAAATTAAAAAATGTAAAGGCGATATCTACGGCGCGGAGAACACGAGCAAGGATCCTTACTTTACTTCGAGCGAAACAGCTGGTATAATCGGTTTTTTATTACACTATCATGGATATGGAAGAAAAAAAGCAAAAACGAACATTACAAGGCAAGGTGGTATCCGATGCCATGCAAAAAACGGTTGTGGTAGCAGTGACGAGCATTAAAGAGCACCCTATTTATCATAAGCGCTATACAATGACGAGCCGCTATAAGGCGCATGATGAGAAGAAAGAGTATAAGGTTGGCGATAAAGTAGTGATCGAGGAAATGCGTCCTCTTTCAAAGGAAAAACGATGGAAAGTGATCGGAAGAGTATAATATTTACGATACAGTTATGATTCAACCGCGTACCATGTGTAAAGTTGCAGATAACAGCGGGGCAAAAATTGTCCAGTGTTTTCGTGTATTAGGAGGAACGCGAAAACGATACGCGCGCATCGGCGATATTATTGTTGGCACAGTAAAGGTTGCAGAACCACGCAAAGCAGTAAAAAAATCAGATGTAGTGCGGGCAGTGGTTGTGCGTCAGCGACGATCGTTTACACGACAAGATGGATCTCACATTCGTTTTGATGATAACGCAGTGGTAATTTTAGATGGGAAAGAACCCAAAGGAGGGCGAATTTTTGGCCCGATTCCACGAGAATTAAAAGAAAAAGGGTTTACAAAATTAGTTTCACTTGCACCGGAGGTAGTATAACGCAATGAATATGAAAGTAAAAAAAGGAGACAAAGTAATAATCACCGCAGGAAAGGACCGAGGGAAATCGGGGAAAATCATGCAAGCGATTCCCAGCGATGGTGCTGTCGTGGTGCAGTCTTTGAATATGCGCAAAGTACATATTCGTCCAAAGAAGCAAGGTGAAAAAGGGCAAATTATTTCAAAAGAATCGCCACTTGATGTTTCAAATGTGATGCTTATCTGCCCACAGTGTTCAAAGCCAACGAGGGTGGGGTATCAGGTTTCAAAAGGTAGTAAGTCTAGGGTATGTAAAAAATGCAAAGAAACGATATAAGTATGAACCGTCTTAAAGAAAAATATATAAAAGAAGTGGTGCCCGCGATGAAGAAAGAATTCGGGTATCGTAATGACGCAGAGACACCAAGGATCCAAAAGATCGTGGTGAATTCTGGTGTTGGGAGAGTGTCCGGAGACCAAAAAGCCATTGAATCAGTGGAGCGAGGACTCACGCTTATTACAGGGCAAAAGGCAATTTTAACTCTTGCGCGCACATCCATTGCTACATTTAAGCTTCGTGAAGGCACTCCTATTGGGGTGAAGGTGACATTGCGTGGAGAAAGAATGTATAGTTTCCTTGATAGGCTTGTTTCTACAGCACTTCCTCGCACACGAGATTTCCATGGTATTGGTACAAAAGGCATCGATCAAGCCGGTAATTTGACTATCGGTATAAAAGAAGATATTGTGTTCCCTGAGGCAAGTCACGAGAAAGCGGGGAATATCTTCGGTTTTGAGGTAACTATTGTAACGAATTCAGGGGATAGAAAGGCGGCGGAATATATGTTTCGCATGATGGGAGTTCCCTTGAAGAAATAACATTTTTGGTATGGCAAAAAAATCAACTATTGCGCGATCAGAACGAACACCAAAATTCTCAACACGAAAAGTGAGCCGATGTTTTCGTTGTGGAAGGGTACGAGGATATATGAGCGCATTTGATTTATGTAGAATTTGTTTTAGAGAACTCGCACAAAAAGGCGAAATTCCAGGAGTAACTCGATCAAGCTGGTAAATATTATGGATCCTATTGCAGACATGCTTACACGAATACGAAACGCGAAGTCAATCGGTCATGAGACCGTGAGTATTCCATATTCACAAATTAAGTCAGCAATTCTTGTAGTTCTTAAACGAGAGAAATTTATCGAGAATTTTGAGAAGAAAGGGAAGAAGATAAACAAAAGTATTGTGGTGAAGCTGAAGTACCAGAAGGATGGTTCTCCTGCTATTAGTAATATTACGCGCGTATCAAAGCAGGGCCAACGAGTATATCGACCGGCAACCAAGATACACTCAGTACAGGATGGGTTTGGTGTCGCGGTTATTTCAACACCAAAAGGGCTGATGACTGACAGAGAGGCGCGCCGAAAGAATATTGGGGGGGAAATTATTTGTGAAGTGTGGTAATTTTATGGCAAGCCTTACAAAAAATTCAATAAAAATCCCCGAGACGATAGAGGTACGTATTGAGGGAGACAAGGTTTCGGCGAAGGGGCCGAAGGGTGAATTGTCGCTGCACTCGCACCCTGCCGTTGTGGTTACGCAAGAAACGGGGCTTGTCATCGTTCAGAGGGCTCATGAAAAGGCGGCAAAGGCTTTTGTAGGGTTGACCCGTGCGCTTATCGCAAATATGGTAAAAGGTGTAAGCGAGGGGTTTATGAAAAAACTCGAATTAGAAGGAGTGGGGTATCGTGTCGCACTTACAGGAAGTAAGCTTGTGATGCAACTCGGTTTTTCTCACCCCGTTGAATTCGAAGCGCCGGAGGGTATTATATTTCAAGTTGAGAAAAATGCTATCACTGTTTCTGGTATCGATAAAGCGCTTGTCGGGCAAACAGCAGCAAATATTCGAAAGATAAAAAAGCCAGAACCATATAAAGGGAAGGGGATCCGATACACAGGAGAAATAATTCGACGCAAAGAAGGTAAGCGGGCGGGTACCGCATAAGGAATATATATGAATCGAAAAAGAATCCACAAAAAAATACGAGCAAAGATACAGGGTACCGCGCTGGTGCCTCGTCTTGCGGTGTTTCGATCGACGAAATACATGTATGCTCAACTTATTGATGATACAAAAGCAGTGACTTTGTACGCTGTGTCTGATATTACGAAGAAAGAGAAACACACAAAATCAGAGAGTGCGAAGATCCTTGGTGAGGAGATTGCAAAAAAAGCAAAAGAAGGCGGTATTACAAAAGTAGTGTTTGATCGCGGGGGATTCCCGTATCATGGTAGAGTTAAGGCTGTTGCGGAAGGTGCGCGAAGCGGTGGCCTAATATTTTAAGTATGGCAATGCAACGACAAAAATCAGAGTTTGACCAAAAAATCCTTGATATACGAAGGGTTGCTCGTACTATGGCGGGTGGAAGAAGGTTTAGTTTTCGCGTGACGATCGCGCTTGGGGATAGGAATGGCGGCGTTGGCGTTGGGACCTCGAAGGGGTTAGATGTTGCAGGATCAATCGAGAAAGCAATGAAGCAAGCACAAAAAAATATTACGAAGATATGTACGCATAACGACACTATTCCTCACACGGTGACCAAGAAGTTTAGAAGCGCGCGCGTATTCCTGCGACCAGCAAAGCCTGGTACCGGTATTATTGCGGGAGGCGTTGTGCGGGTAATCTGCGAGCTTGCAGGAATAAAGAACGTTGCCGGCAAGATACAAGGAAGAAGCTC
>JANLHQ010000065.1 GCA_024654415.1 Candidatus Azambacteria bacterium
GTGTAAAATCCTGGCTTGAGTCGGCTGGTTATCTGCCCATACATCAAGGAAGCGGCATAAAAGAAACATAGAAACGAAAGCACTGCCGCGATTCCATAATGATACCCACCACCCATCATCAATAAGAAGCCAACGAGGTATGCGCCTGCAACTTCAGCCGTTTCTCGTGGTGTCAGTAGAAAAACAGAAAGAATATACACCACGAGAAATGCCAGCATCGCGCCCGCTATCCACAATACACTCGCCGCGCTCATGAGTTCAAACTCATTACGCGCGATGCGCCATGTCAAAATGGAGAGTCCAAAACTCACCACTAATGACACAATAAAGATAATACGATGCTTTGTGATACGCTGTTGTGCTTATTTTCCTTCCTCGAACTCACCCTCGATCGGCCTTTCTTTTTCCTCCTTATTTTCTCCTTCTGCAGGCGGCGTAGCTCCTTCACCCTCTTTCTCTTTATACATCTCCGTACCAATCTTTTGGAGCTCGGTTGAGAGATCCTCCGACGCTTTCTTGATTACCTCAAGGTCAGTGCCGTCTTTCACCTTCTTTAGTGCTTCGATCTTTTCTCCGAGCTCTTTCTTTGCTTCATCTTTCATCTTATCAGAAAATTCTCGAGCTGTCTTTTCTGCGGTATACACGAGTGCCTCTGCGCTATTTTTTACCTCAGCGTTTTCGCGCTTTTTCTTATCCTCTTCCGCATGCACCTGCGCATCGCCTTTCATCCGCTCAATCTCCTCCTTGGAAAGACCTGAAGACGCCTCAATGCGAATAGACTGCTCCTTATTGGTTGCCTTATCTTTTGCCTTCACGTGTAAAATGCCGTTCGCGTCGATATCGAATGTCACCTCCACCTGAGGAACACCGCGTGGTGCGGGAGGAATACCGTCAAGAATAAATCTTCCGAGCGTTTTATTATCCTGCGCCATATCGCGCTCTCCTTGAAGCACATGAACCTCAACGGAAGGTTGATTATCCGCCGCAGTAGAAAACACCTGCGTTTTCGCCGCTGGAATTGTGGTGTTTTTTTCGATCATTTTCGTTGACACGCCACCAAGCGTCTCGATACCAACTGAGAGCGGAATGACATCAAGTAAAAGAATATCTTTTACATCCCCCTGAAGTACGCCTGCCTGCACCGCAGCACCCATTGCGACCACCTCGTCCGGATTAATGCCTTTATGTGGTTCCTTTCCAAAAAGCTTCTTTACCTCTTCCTGCATCTTTGGCATACGAGTCTGCCCACCCACTAAGATCACCTCATTAATATCGCTGATCTCGAGTTTCGCGTCGTGCACCGTTTTCTTTGTAAGCTCGATTGATTTCTCAATACATTCAGCCACAAGCTCCTCGAGTTTTGCGCGAGAAAGCTTGAGGTTAAGATGTCGCGGACCATCCTCAGAAACAGTAATAAACGGTATGTTAACCTCGGTATCTACCGTGCTTGAGAGCTCATGTTTAGCCTTTTCCGCCGCTTCTTTCAATCGCTGTAATGCGAGCATATCCTTACTCAGATCAATGCCTTGGTCTTTCTTAAATTCTTCGATGAACCATGTCATGAGTCGTTGGTCAAAGTCATCACCGCCAAGATGTGTGTCACCGCCAGTTGCTAAGACCTTAACGTCTCCCCCTAATTCATCAAAATCAACTTCCAGAACCGAAATGTCAAAAGTGCCACCGCCGAAATCATACACAACCACTTTCTCGTTTTTTTTCTTATTGATGCCGTACGCAAGTGCCGCCGCTGTCGGTTCGTTAATAATGCGCCTCACTGTTAGCCCCGCGATCTCACCTGCATCTTTCGTCGCCTGACGCTGGCTGTCATCGAAGTACGCCGGCACGGTGATAATTGCTTCCGTAATCGGCTCGCCGAGTTTTTCTTCCGCATCAGCCTTCATCTTCTGCAAGATCATTGCGGAGATTTCCTGTGGCGTGTGCCATTTATCGCCCATCTTTATTTCCACGCCGCCATTTGCCGCTTCTTTTATTTCATATGGAAGTGTTTTTTTATCGCGCTGAACCTCTTCATCGGAAAACCGCCGTCCGATGAGTCGTTTCGCAGAGAAAATAGTGTTTTTTGGATTTGTTACTGCCTGGCGTTTTGCAAGCAACCCCGCAAGCCGATCGCCACCTTTTGAAAGCCCGATGATTGAAGGTGTTGTGCGATTGCCTTCTTTATTTTCAATAATCTTTGCCTCTCCACCCTCAATGTAGGCCATCGCTGAGTTCGTTGTTCCTAAATCAATTCCTAATATTTTTGCCATATATGTGTAATTATTTTTTTATTATAAGGTTACTTTTTTTGTGAAATCTTTACCGTTGCAGGGCGTATCACTTTTCCCTTCACCATATATCCCCTCTGATACTCTTCAAGAATGATGCCGTCATCTTTATCTGATTCCTCGTGCTCAATCGCGTCGTGCATATCAGGACTGAATGGCTCTCCTACCGTAGGAACAGATGTGACTCCCATATCTTTAAGAACCCCATCGAGCTGTTTTTTAATACTGATAATTCCCTTTGCCCATGCGTTCTCTTCGAGATCTTTCGGTAAATGCTTCACCGCGAGATCAAAGCTATCTATTACTGGAAAAAACTTTAAGAGCGACTCAGTAATAGCAAGCTGCACATACCCCGCCATCGCTTTTTCTTGATCTTTCTTCACATTTGCGAGATCTGCCTTCATTCTTCGTGAAAGATCAAGAAATTCTTCTCTTTCCTTCTCGCTTTGTGCAAGCTTTTCGCGGAGCATTGCCACTTCTGCCCACGCTTCTTCAAGTAACTTTAGTTCTTCTTCCTTTTTTTCTTGTTCTTTTTCTTCCATATGGATTATATATTTTTAAAACTAATCAACGTTACCTTATGAAATGTCAGCTTTGAGGCGGAACGAAGAAAATGACGTTTCATAAGGTAACGTTAATCGAAGAAATCACATAATGCATCCAGCGCATCAATGCTCTTGCGATAATTCATCCGCTTGGGGCCGAGAATCACCACCACGCCATCACCGCCCGATATTCTGCAGCGCGACACCAACATGCTAAAATCACGTGCTTTTGATAATGGGTTCTCCTTCCCTATAAACACTACTGGTCCTTCGCGCGCAAGCGCATCAGTAAATGCCGGGAGATCCTCTTCAATTGAATCAACCACATCCCCAAACCGCTTTCGCAAAGAAAAATCTTCGAGCTCCGGCTGGCTCAATGTGTCGTGCACACCAGCCTTAAAAAATGCGGATGAACGCAACGCCCCTGAAAAAACTGTACTGCCCGCGAGCGTCGCAATTGCACGCGCAAGATCGGCAAACGCAGCGTATGCTTCCTGATCGAGATCAGCAACATGCCGCATTGCTGCCCGTGCTTTCTTATTTTCTCGCTCTTTATGTACCAACAATGCGTCCACAAAAAGGCGGTATCCTTTGTCGGTCGGCACACGGCCGGCGGACGTATGCGGTTGTTGTAGATATCCGTCTTCTTCGAGTCGCGCAATCTCAGCGCGCATTGTCGCGGGACTCACGTCAAAATCAAATAGTTCGCACACCATCTGCGAACTGATGGGTTGTGCAGTTTTGACATACTCTTCAATCACCGCAAAGAGTATGGATTTTTGGCGATCACTAATCATAATATGGGCTCGCGTGCCTTATGCTCTCTATATTAAAAAATTAGCACTCTTATGTCAAGAGTGCTAATTTTTATTTTATTGGTACTTCTTTTCTGTCTACTCATCAATACCCACAATCTCATATTTTACAACACCCCCCGGTGTTTGTATGCTCACTGCTTCTCCTGGTTTTTTGTTCAAAAACGCACTGCCAATCGGTGAAATATTTGATATCTTCCCCACCATAGGATCTGCCTCTTCCGAACCTACAATTGTAAAATTCATTTTCTTTCCCCCTGTCTTTACGGTGATTGCTGAACCGATCTGTACAATTCCTTTTTTGCGGTGCTTAGATATCAATACCACATTTCGAAATAACGCTTCGAGTTCTGCTATCTTCCGCTCATTGAATTCCTGCGATTCCTTCGCCTCCATGTATTCTGAATTTTCTGAGAGGTCACCGAGCTTCTTTGCCTCCTCAATACGCGCCGAGATTTCTCTCCGCATATGCGTTTTCAACTCCTCGAGTTCCTTTTGTAATTTTTCATATCCCTCTTCCGATAGGTATGATGTTTGTTGTTGCATATATAGTAAATAAGTATAAGGAGTATACGAGCATCAAAAGTGAAAGTCAAGCAAATCGCTGTCGGCATCGCTGCTTCGCCTCACACACGATCACAAAGCATATTACTTTCGATCCCCAAAATACCACTGATAGATTTCACGTGCAGCAGGAACAGCAACCACAGAACCCTCCCCACCCTCTTCAAAAAGAATGACCAGTGCGATTTGCGGATCTTCAAACGGCGCAAATGATGAGAACCACGCATGCGTTGCCCCTCGTTGCGCCTGTGCAGTTCCCGTCTTCCCCGCAACCGCAACAGAAAGGTCTGCGAGTCGCCGCGCAGAGCCACCTGTAACCGCCTGCCTCATAGCGGTACGCACCACAGAAAGATTTTTTTCATCCTCCGCGCTTATAGCAACCACAATCGGCTGACTTTCAAAAATAATTTTTTTATTATTATCTATAACTTCTTTCACAAGGAGTGGCTGCATCAACTTCCCTCCATTTGCGAGCGCCGCATAGGCACGCGCAAGCTGAAGCGGCGTCACAAGTAAGTTCCCTTGGCCAATGGAAACATTATACGTATCACCTAGCGTCCACTGCTCGCCAAGCACTTCTTCCTTCCATGCTTTGTCCGGCACCACGCCCTCACCCTCGCCGGCAATATCAGCATTTGTCTTTGTCCCAAAACCGAAAGACTCGAGATATTTTTTGATGCGCGCGATACCGAGGCCTTCAATATCCCCATACCCCCCTCCCACCGTATAAAAATACGTATTTACCGACTCTGCGATCGCACTATAAACATCAACAATGCCGTGCCCTCCTGCTTTCCAATCACGGAATATCGCGGGAGCATCGGGATTATATGGATTTTGGACCACGATAGCGCCAGCGCTCATTATCTTCGTACGTGGGGTCACCACATCCTCCTCGAGTGCCGCGTAAGCGATAAACGGCTTAATTGAAGAACCAGGAGGATACATGCCGGCAATCGCACGATTAAAAAATGGGTTTGCGGGATTAGTGAGCAACTCTTGATATGCCTTCCTCGCTGTCGGCGTTGAAAACATATTGTTATCGTATGAGGGAATGCTAACCAGTGCAAGAATCTCACCCGTCATAGGGTCGATCGCGGCCGCCGAAGCGCCACTCGCCTCAGGCGTAATAGCAAGATACTGTTGTAGGACATCTGTTATCTTTTTTTGCAGCGCAGCATCTATTGTGAGCACAACGTTCATGCCGATTGAACCTTCCCGTACCTGCTTTTCTTTCATCACGCGGGACACCGAATCAATCTCGCGCTCCACGCTTCCATTTGTACCGCGGAGATATTCATCATACGCCAGCTCCGCACCCGCCTTGCCAATAGTATCAATTGCAAAAAGTTCCGGATCATTTTTCATATCATCTTCTGACACCCTCCCGTTATACCCCAGCACCTGAGCAAGATATTTTGCTTGTGGATATAAGCGTACAGCATTTTTTTTCACCTCGACGCCAGAAAACCGATGCATATTTGTCTCAAAAAAGAGCGCGCTCTCCCGTGAAATATTATCCCGAATCAGCACGGGGTCTACTCGCGCAAGATTGATACGTGCAAATTGCGCACGCATCTCCGCTTGTGGAACACCGAGTGCGTCAGCAAGCGCGTCAGCAAGCGTCTCTCGCTCTTCTTTTGCGCGCGGGAGATCAGCGGGAACTACCACAACATCAAAGCTTGGCACATTCTCGACAAGCGGTGCGAGATTCCTATCATATATAATGCCCCGCTTTGCAAGGACTGGGTAACTCCTCGTTTTATTCCTTTGCGCCATTTTTACATAGGCCGCTCCATCCCATATGGCTAAATATGCTGTGCGTGCAGTAAACGCAAAAAACATAAGCATTGTAAACACAAAAAGCGCCGCGAAGTTCCTTGCACTCACCGGCTTTTCAAATTGCGCATAATTGAGCTTCTCTGCGGACCCTCTATCAAGCAAGGTTTCCTCTGGCTCTATCTGCCATTTCTCCGATTTTTTAACAAAATACTCCATCGATATATTCCATATATAAGTGCTAATCCTGCAATATTATACATGATCACTCTGCCAGCACCGATCCAGGGAATGAGAAAAGAAAAGTTTGCCCCCTTCATAGTGATGAGGGCCACGCCATAAAAGCTTATCGTTCCCACAAGAGTATAAAGAAGAAAATGTAAAAAATGTTCGCGTGGTAAAACTCGAGAGAAAACAGCAGACGTCACTGATGCTGCTAAAAGGCCTGCGGTAATCGTACCGAATGGCGCACCTGAATACGAATCAAGAACGAGGCCTGCCGCAAGGGAAGCAAAAGCTATGGCGCGATAATTCCCGTAAAAAAACCCGGATACCACTAGTACGGCAAGCACAAAATTAAACGGCGCACCAAATACTTCCATCTGATGTGCCACTGTCAGCTGTAGCAATACCGCGACACCAGTGACAAAAAAAATGACCGCTTTCATCGTTGCTGTTCCATTATAACAAACACCGTTGAAGGAAGCGCCTCCATATATGCAGGACGAAGACGCGCTTGTTTAAAAATTCCTTCCTCGTGCGAAATAACCTCTGCAATTTTTCCGATGATAAGCCCTCGCGGATATACACCATCAAGTCCAGAGGTCACTACAGGCTCGTCGAGAGAGAGCTCAGCACTCTTTTCAATAAGATCAAGGACTAGTGAGCCCCCTTTCGCGCCACCGAGCACGCCGCTTGCGCCTCCAGACATAGTTATACCGCTCATCTTATTACCACTATCCGCGATTAATACCACCTCTGAAGTTGTTTCGTGGACATTCTTAATTTTTCCGAATACCACATCTCCCGGCATAATTACTGGCATCTGTGGGTTCACTCCATCACGCGCACCCTTATTGATTACAGCATAGTAAGAAAAAGAGAGTGGGTCGAACGCAATCACCTTAGCATCCATAAGTATGCGTGGGCGCGAAGCGCCTACGCCTAATTGCGCGCGCAAAGCGTCATTCTCCCTCGTAAGCTCAGTATGACGCGCACTACCTTCTTCTAACTGCTGGTTTTCTTTTCGTAATAGCGTAACTTCCTTGCTAGCATTCTTTATGTCACCCACGACCACACCAATCGTAGCAATGTTATTCCATGCGTATAATGCGCTCGCTGCAAACGGAGCCGTCGCGCGCACCACAACACTCTCAACTGGTGCGGTGTTGCCTAGTCGCGCGAAAAAAATAAGTAGCGCTATCATTGCTACCGACAGCATGATCCATTTTCTCTTGGTGCGGGAACCTCTCATAATAATGGTTAGTTGTCTTCGTACTGCGACTTCACCAATACGTCGGTGTACGCGCCAAGGTTCTCAAGAATAATACCTGTGCCAATTACAACCGATGTCAGCGGATCTTCCGCAATACGTACAGGAATCTTCGTTTCTTCCTCAATAAGCGTATCTAAGCCACGCAGAAGCGAGCCACCACCCGTCAACACGATTCCATTTTTAATAAGATCAGCCACAAGTTCTGGCGGGGTCATCTCAACGGCAGCGCGCACCGCAGTAGCAAGCGTGCTGACAGAATGTGCCATTGCTTTGCGAATCTCCTCATTGGTTACTGTTACCTCCTTAGGCAAGCCAGTAATAAGATCTCTGCCACGGAGGATATCCTCGAGCTCCTCATCAAGTTGATATGCAGACCCGATAGAAATCTTTACCCTCTCCGCCGCCATCTCACCAATAAGGAGCTTATATTCATCGCGCGCATATCGCACGATGTCTTCATTTAATTTATCACCAGCAATTTTGAGATTTTTTGATACCACTACGCCACCAAGCGACAAGACCGCGATATCAGTGGTCCCACCACCCATATCAACAATCATACTACCTACCGCATCTTGAATAGGCATGCGCGCGCCGATTGCGGCGGCGACCGGTTCTTCTACTAAAAACACCTCTCGCGCGCCCGCGTTACGCGCAGCATCTTCGACGGCGCGTTTTTCCACTTCCGTGATCTGCGAAGGAATTCCAATAACCACGCGCGGACGAGGAATCACCATGAAGGAATTGCCTTTATGTACCTTATCAATAAAATATCGCAACATTTGCTCTGTGACCTCAAAATCAGAAATAACTCCGTTCACGAGGGGTCGTGTTGCAGTAACATGCGCGGGCGTTCTTCCTATCATGGCTTTCGCGGCTTCGCCGATAGAAAGGATCTGTCCTGTTTTTTGATTCACCGCGACAACCGACGGCTCATTGATCACAATACCCTTACTATGCACATACACGAGCGTGTTTGCCGTACCAAGGTCGATGCCGAGGTCTTTAGAAAAATAGCCGAAGAATTTATCGATCATGCGCCGTGTATTTATAAAAAAATTCTGCTGTAAGCCGTATGCTTCTTTTTACTTTTTTGCCGCTACTCGCACGGCTTTTATTCCCTGTTGTGCGGTCATTAATGTTGCCTTCTCCTCGTCTCGCTTCTTGAGCTCAATCTTTCGTTCTTTCAGCGTCTTTTCAGAAATCACAATCCTTTGGTATGCGCCAATGAGATCTGCGTCCGCAAACTTCTCACCCGCACTCACCGAGTCACGATCGTCATACAGTACTGTCATCGTCTCCTGTAATGCATGATATATTTTTTCCGCTTCAACAAATACCTGTTTTGTTATTTTTTCATCTTTTGAAACAAGCGGCACGATATGCACGTCAAACGGCGCAAGCTCGCGAGGCCATAAAATACCCCGGTCATCGTGATTTACCTCCACCACCGTCCCCAAAATGCGGCTGAGCCCCATGCCGTAGCACCCCATGATCATCGGCTTTGCAGAGCCGTCTTTATCGGTGAACACAGCATTCATCGGCGAAGAGAACCTCGTGCCGAGCGTAAAAATATTGCCTACTTCTATAGACTTCGCTTCGGTGAGAATGTTACCGCACAAAGGACACGGGTCGCCTGCTTTTTTATCCGCGACCTCCATATTTTTCGCCCATCCGCACTTTTCGCAATGGATCACCAGATCCTCTCCGCTTTCGGTGGGTGTCTGGAATTCATGCGACACTTCTTTTGAAAACGACCCGCCCGATGCTTCCACCGCGATCGTTGTGAGCCCACATCGCCGAAACACCTTTCCATACGCTTTCTTTGCAATCTCGTAATATTTCTTTCTGTCTTCTTCCGACGCATGAAAACTGTACATGTCCTTCATGATAAATTCGCGCCCCCGCAACAAACCCGACTTAGAACGCAACTCATCACGGAACTTTGTTTGCATTTGGTACAAATACAACGGAAGGTCTTTATACGAGATCGTGCGTTTACGCATGATGTCGGTGATCACTTCTTCGTGCGTCGGCCCGAGTCCAAATTCACGCCCTTGCTGATCTTTTAATTTATAGAGAACATCCATACTATCCCATCGTCCCGCTTCCTCCCACAACTCTTTTGGTTGTAACGCAGGCATGAGCATCTCTTGCCCTCCAATCGCGTTCATCTCTTCGCGAATGATGCGTTCGATCTTTTTGAGTACGATAAATCCGAGCGGTAAAAACGAATACATGCCGCTGGTGAGCTTGTCGATATACCCGCCACGCATCAACAACTGCGCGTTCACGCTCACCTCATCCTTCGGTGCTTCTTTTTTTGTTTTAATAAACGCTTTTGACTGAAGCATAATATTGCTATCGTATCAGGTATTCTCGCGCATTTCAACCCTGTTGAATCATGGAAAATCTAGTTTAAAAAACAAAGGGCCGGGAATGATATCCCGGCCCAAAAACCTAACAAATCCTTTATGCCTTGTGTGCTCTCAACGCTTCTTCAACGGCGTAAAGATCTTCCTGTCGAAGAAGCTCAAGTACCTCCTCGGCAAGATCTCCGCCGTTGATGACGATGGCTGCCTCCTCGGGCGTATATATGCAAGAAGACCTATTGAGGAGACGATCCTCTTTCGCCTGATTACGGCACGTAATGATCACCTCGCATATCGTACCCACTTCATCCACTCTTCCTGCGTACAGAAGGTCCAGCATTTTTCCTGCCATCTCTTCTTTATTCACACAGCCTCCTTTCCCGATACAGATCCTCGGCGACGGGATTATGTTTTTTAAAAAGAACTTTTCTGCTAAAACAACTTCGCGATGTCGCGCGCGGTTACCACGACCATCAGTAAGATAAGCAATGCAAATCCTGTCGCATGCACCAAATATTCAAACCGCCTGCTTACGGGCGAGCCCTTGATGCCCTCGATCAAAAGAAAAATAAATCTGCCCCCATCAAGCGCTGGGAATGGCAAACTATTGATAATCGCAAGATTAATGGCAAGAATCGCGGCAAACTGAATGATATAAGAAAACCCAAGCTGGGTGACCTGATACGTCAATGCGCCAATACCTATCGGCCCCGCAATGTCAGCGACAAGCTTTCCTTCACTCACTAAATGCACAATGATCGTATAGAACGTTTTTAAGAATGTCCATGTCATTTGCGCGGTCGCTTGCACGCCCTCTTTTATGGCAAGGTGCCATGGATACGACACGATACCTGTTTTTTCGAGCACGACGCCAAGAGCCCCCTCTTGCGGTGGAATCTCGGTGCGCGGAGTAACTTGCTTCTCAAGCCGCTCGCTTCCGCGCTCAAGCACTATAGTAATCTCCTGCCCCCGATGCGCATTGATATATTCCTGTGCCACTACTACTTCTCTAACATCTTCCTGTACACCTGAAAAGGAAACCCCTACAATGGCATCTCCCACTTTAATACCTGTCTGCGCTGCAGGCGAACCAGGCGCTATCTGTAAAATAGTGACCTTCGCGTTCCGTACGTTGGGTCCAGACTGACCATCCACCACCTGCGGAAGACCGTACCAAAAACCAAATGACAATAATACCGCCGCGAGTAAAAAATTCATTGTGACTCCCGCCATAACTACTGCGATGCGTACCGATACAGGGCGCGATATAAAGCTATCCGAATCTTCCTGACCTTCGCCATCCTCCCCATGAATCTTCACAAACCCGCCAAGTGGGATCAAGTTCAGTGAATATTCTGTCTGCCCTCGCTTCAATGAGAGTATTTTTGGTGGGAAGCCGAATCCGAATTCATCTACGCGGATACCTGCTTTTCGCGCCACGATAAAATGCCCCCATTCATGGGCAATAATGAGAAGCGCCAATATACCTATAAAC
>JANLHQ010000069.1 GCA_024654415.1 Candidatus Azambacteria bacterium
CAATATCTTCTGTATTCTCTCTTTAACTTCTTGGCGGCATATCATCCAATCACTCTTTTCAATTATTGGTGGAGGTACAACTTGCTCTAATATGTCGCGAACAGAAAGAACAATAAATAACTTTAACTGTTGCGCTAACCGAGAACCTTCTATATTTACAATGTTGTTTCTATCTGAAAAATGAAACCTTCCATCAAACTCTTTTTGTATTGTTCTGATGGTTTTAAATTCCTTATCATCACACCGACAATGATCCTCCTCACACACACCATCGCGGTCGTTACATAGGTGGGACATAATTATTTATATTTAATAGTCAACTTTACCTTCTTTCTGTAACTGCAACACCTTCTCTTTATTCGGCGAGTATTGCGTCTTTAACAAATCTTCCGAAAGAAAGGAGATGGGGATAATTTGTTCGAAGCGCTTTTTCCCAATATAGGTAAAGTATGTACACGTTTCCTTTTCGCCATTAGAGGTAATAGTGCCACCGAGTTTAAAAGCGATATCACGTACCTCCTCAAGAACCATATCTCGCTTGGCATCTTTCTCTTCTTGTTTGCGTCGTACCCTGTCCGCAGGGTCTTCGTCTCTCAGGGCTATCTTACGGAGATACACCGGGAACGCGGATGTGTGCATATCAATGATAGCAGAGTGAATAAGGGATGTAATGGTTGAATACCCCCTTGCGTTTATAAGTTCTTGCGCCATTTCTTCGAGGCGGTCCGTTAAAATGAATGATACGCGTTTCATAATTTTTCTGTGTTAATTATATGATAATAATAGTATACAACTTCTTTCGTGGTGGTGCAACAATATGTTGTGGATAAGTATTTTTCCATGAACATTGGCAAAGCCCTTATTTAGTTCACGTTCACGTTCACTCATAATTGTATCCCGCCATTTTTCAGCAAACGGATGGCTCTATTTAGCGACCCCTGATTGCTTGGTGTTTGCGCTACGACGACCATATCGCCCTTCGGGGGGAATATAACCCAGTGCTTTCCTAAGCGCACACGCGCGCCTTGCTTTACGCATTCGTCAATGATATGTTTTACTTCTTTTTGTAGGTTTGCCATGATTTTATACACTTTAGTTTATATATACACTATGGAAATACAAAGCCCTTATTTTAGTTTAGTTTTCCCTGAACATTGGCAAAGAGCAGGGGAGGGGAGTGCTTGACAAAACCTCCTTTTTATGTCTTCTATGCTTCCGCGTCGCTTCGGTATTTTTTTTGCGGTCATAATATCGCCCGTCCTTTCGTCGATCCTTATATAATGCCTTCGCGTGCGCCAACCTTTCAGGATACAGAATAAATACCACCATGCGCCGTGAACATCCAACGGCGCGCGCTATGGCGCGCTGTGATAGTCCTTGATCGTGAAGCAATGCGATACGCGCCTTATCGTCGCTAGTCAATTTTACGCGACGATCTGCTTCGCGTGGTAGCTTAATTTTATTGGTAGTAAATTTATATGGCATATTTTTTTAGTGTTATAGTATTGCTCCGCTGTTTTGCTCTTGTCGTGGGACATCGTCGTGCGTCGTTTTTTGTAAAAATTGACGATATGAATAAAAAAGCAAAACAAAAAGCCGATCGCGTTGGCTCGATCGGCTTTTTGTTTTTGACGTTTGCGCTCGCGCGCTATTGTCGTTTACAGTTTGCCTTTTGCAAAAAACTTTTCTTGCGGATGCATCATAATCACGCGCAACTCCCATTCATCGTCAATCCTTTCAAATTCTATGTTTGCGATGTGATTATTCGCATTTCCCGCGGTCAAGTCGATTGATAATATCTTATCACCGCCCTTGCCCGTACGCGAACCGCGCTCACTTTCAATTACTGCGTATAGTTTCATACGCTTTCCGCAACGCGATATGCTCCCTGCTGGAGCTTGTCGGTTTTGGCTTTTATCGTGATCTTCTGCTCGCCTTTTATGATAGCAACTCCGAAAATATCCTCAACTTTCGCGAAGCATATTTTTTTCGTTGGCTCATAAGAGGTGAACATTGCGAAGGCATCCGTATATGTGGCGTAGCATTCCTTGCGAACCAG
>JANLHQ010000074.1 GCA_024654415.1 Candidatus Azambacteria bacterium
GAATCTACGGTCCATCGCACCGCAACGTATCCCTTACCATTCACAAGCGTTATTGTTTCTTTCGTCGGCGCGCCATAGGGAAACCGGAAAAAAGGCACAACCTCGATGCCCCGCTCTGAAGCAACGCGCTCCATGCCACTTACTTCCGCGGACACCTCATCTTGAGGCAGTGTAGAAAGATCTTTGTGCGTCATGGTGTGGTTTGCAACATCTCCTCCGCTAACTCGTATCACTTCCACTATTTCAGGGAATTTTTCTATAAATCTCCCTGTCAGGAAAAACGTGGATGCAATGTGATATTCTGAGAGTGTCCGCACTATCTTCTCGGCGCTTTTTGCATCTCCTCCTCCATCGAATGTAAGCGCAATAAGTTTTTCACTAACCGGCACTCTTTCTACGTCTTTTGCCTTAAATCGCGCAAGGATTTTCGCGTAATCAATGATGGGCACCGCATCTTCGAGTGCCGTTTTACCGCCCACAACGGGTACCGGCATTACAACAACCTCTTTGTTTTTCTGTGTGGAAACGATAGGCGCACTCACACTATCGGTACGTGCCCCGAAGAAAAGCAGCGCGGTGCCTCCCACTACGATGCATGCAAAAATAATTATCAATGTACGATGGCGCATCATGTCCTCCTTTTTTTGTTATATTATTGTGGAAGCTCACATGATGTTTCTCCTCCTCCAATGAGCTCAAGCAGTATATCATGCGGAATCGGAATAGCAGACCGCACCGGACTCACGCCTGGATATCGCCATGCGGTGATGACGTGTAATTTTGGTTTACCACTTTTTGTTTTTACTTTCAAGGGTTGATACATCACCCATACCTCTTTTTTATGCTTCCCTCCTGTAGGCTGCATAACTGCAGTAGTACCAGGAGCGACACCCTCCTCAACGCGTGTAGGCGTATTGATCACTCGTCGTACAAGCCCCTCTGAAATGCCGTAATACATCATTTTCTGGACAATATGCATCGTCCAGGTCAACTTCTCGTCATTCTTAGGAGCCTTAAAACGACCAAACCCCCTTTCTGGGGGGGTTGGTGGAACTTTTCTTATATTAGTCTTGGAGCGCAGCATCGATAATTCTTTTGACATCAATGTTTTGACTGGCATCTTCGAATGGAAGCGCACCCGGAATCACTGACTTTTTTCCAGTTGGCGAGATCACCACACTGTAAGGCGTTCCGCGAGCACCTGCGGCAACTGCTCCTTGTATTTCAGCCTCTATTTTCGCTGCATATTTCCCACTATCAAGACATTGTTTGAATTTTACTGCATCAAGCCCGACATATGTCGC
>JANLHQ010000075.1 GCA_024654415.1 Candidatus Azambacteria bacterium
GAAATCAAGGTTTAAGATTGTAAAAACATTGGATTTAAAACTTATAACGTCCGTAAATGCATACCTTCGCCCAAAGATCTTCGTATGCCGACTGAAACAGGGCTCTGCGCAACACTGAAAACACTCGTCAAAAAATTCTCATCCTAAAAGATAATAAAAACAGCAAAGAAACATCTTTGCTGTTTTTATTATTACTTCAGGGAGTGAGCGAGCTAATCGGTGAATTGCAGGACAATTTGTTCAAGCGCCTTAATACCGCCGTCATTTTCTACACAGACAGCATCAGAGCATTTTTCGAGCGGAAAGAGTGATGCTATATATACGCGGTCACCATTAAAAATATAATAGGAAAGTTGTTTTCCTGCCGCGCCGGCGGCCTCGTGCTCGACGCGCAAAACAAGATATTCGCCTATCATTTCCCAGTCGCTTTTTCGCACGAGCGCGTGATCATCCAAGTCGATATGCGTTTTCTGCGCGACCCATTCTTTTGGCGATGCGCTCATCAACGTTGTGCTAATGCTGATATGTTCTCCATAAGCGTAGCCTTCGGTGGCGCCTATATTGGGCAATTCTTTTTGCTTCATTACTAACAAGTTACCGCTGTTCGTATGATGAATATACCAGCCGTTCGGCGGAGTAATGAGTATAGGGAATGTGTTGATTGCATTGATGATAGCGCGCACCTCCGCGTTGGCGTGCGGCCAGGGAAGTCCAAACCGATCTGAGATATTTTGCAGCATCCTGTTCATGCCGTAGGGAGTAATAGTATGATCGATCGTGCTCCGCGCATGCATTCTTTCTGAAATAAAGATAATACGGTCATCTCGCGCGATGTAGAAGCCGGCATATGTTTTCACGCAATTAAAATCCGACGCATGAAGCTCGGGATATGCTTCCATGAACATAAACGGTTCAAAACCCTCAATGGGAGGGCCGCCCATTTTATCTATAACGCCATCTTGAATGCTCTTTGTGAAATATGGCGTTGCCGGCGCGCCCGAACCGCTTCCCGACAAATGACAATCATTAACCTTGAACAAAAGCGCGTCTTCTATGGAAAATGGCGCTGAGTCACGAAGTCCGCGCCAAAAGTGCGAAGTGAAAAAAAGTAAGCCCCCGTATATGAGTGCCGGCATTGTCGCAATACCGATAAGAATAAAGATCCCTCGCCGTAAATTATTCCTTAAAAAATAGAGTGCGATCAAAAAACAGACACCAAAGAATAAAACGAGTCCCATTACGAGAGAGAATGATCCGGTGCCAAAATAGCCGGTGGGGAATAGCCCATTGATGATCCAGACATATCTATCATAATGATCGCTAGAAACTCGATATAGCAAAAACGGAGACGCGATAAGCATCACGCCGGTTCCCAATACAATTAAGATGCGCACATTACGTGATGTCATGATTATACACTATTAGGGTAGCATCCTTTGCGTTTTTCCACAATAAAAGCCGACACATGTTCGTGGACATTTAAGGAAGCGCCTCCCGCGAAGAAGTGTTGCGTGGGGTTCGGGAACGAGATCAACGCGATGCTGAACGATCCAGTAATCCGTTCGTTGTTCCAAGTGGGGCAATACTACTCGAAACCGACACACGAAGTGTCGAGGAGAGCGTCCGCTCCATTCTAGAGGTAATCGGAAGACCGAAGACCTAAACAGCCCGATGATTGACAATGTCAATCATCGGGCTTCTTTTTTATATTCTAGTTGTTCCTTAAAAATTGCTCGCGTGGCAAGAGCATGGCTACAAATAGTATGTTGAGCAAAAAAATCACAATCACATGTCCAACTATTTTGTTTTTTGATTAGAGATCGTGTCCCATGCTCTGAGCTCATCGTTACAGTGCTACCTGAACGCTTAAACCTTTCTGGACTTGATATATATTTTTTCGCTTTCATTGCTTTTTGCATTAATTCTTGAACGAAGCGTGTCTTGTCTTCGTGATTCTGTTCTGAAATCTCAACAATATGCGCATCATCTCTTGCTCGTATAGATTGAGTAAACTCATCTTCGTACACTAAGGTGATTGTTGCTACGACAATATTTTCAGAATCAAGATATTTTTTCACTAGTTTTTTGAAATCATCTGAAAAAAGCTGCATTTGTCCTATCTCGTCGAGGTATAAAATATCTTCGTGAGAAAAAATAGATACGCGCGTAACAGCATCTTGAAGCGCGCTAATGTCTACAAAAAATTTTCCAACTTTGTGAGGTGTTCTTAATTGAGTGTGAGCGAGTCTGATTTCTACACCTTGATGCGTGGCTATGTTAAACCCAACTCTGCCGTGTTCGTTGCGAATTTCTTTTGTTATAAAACCTATCTTATTAGCATATGGTTTTAATATTTTATCCAATAAAGTAGACTTTCCACTTTTTGGGAGTCCGGTGATTATAATATTTATCATAAAATTTTACTGCGTCTATCTTAAAAATTATCCACATCCATTTTGAGATCATTAAAGCTATTTAATCTCAATCCCAAGATCTTTCAGTGCGACCATAACCTCCTCTACAGGTAATCCCACGACATTGGAAAAACTACCTTCTATTTTATCAACCAGCTCGCTTCCTAAACCTTGAATGCCGTATGCTCCGGCCTTGTCGAGTGGCTCACCTGTCGCGACATACGCATCAATTTCTTCAATAGTTAGTTTTCTAAAGTGGACATTTGTTTCTGTTGTACGCGATATGTTTTTGCCGGTTTGGGTATCGATGATAGTGAGCCCCGTGATAATTGAGTGTGTGCTGCCGCTTAACATAGCAAGCATCTCTCTTGCTTTTTCGGAAGTATGAGGTTTACCTAAAATTTTATCTCCAAAAACTATAAATGTGTCGGCGGCGATAATAATCGCATCCTTGTAGTCTTGCGCCACTGCATCGGCTTTGCCTTTCGAAAGATGTTTAGCGAGCTCGTGCGGTGGAAGAGCAAGAGTCATGTCCTCTTCGTAGTTGCTCGCGACAATCTCAAATGGCAACCCTGTTTTTTCCAAAAGTTTTTTTCTTCTCGGCGAAGTTGAAGCAAGTACGATTTTTCTCATATTATTTCTTGATTATTTTCTTGGTAACAGCGTCTACAAAAAGACGAAAAGCGAATCTTTTTTCTTTCTCGTACATAGCCTTTACTGCGAGTAGATGGCCATTTGGGCAGACAAGTTCTTTTTTGAGAATTGACACCGCCGGTTTGTTGATACGATCCACATACATTCGGCGCAAATTGCCGGGGCCATCTTTTTGGTATACACAAATATGTTTATCACATTTGCGACATCGGATATCCAAGAAACGCGAGCGTCCACCTCGAGACTTCCTGTATTTATCATTTTTGAACTCCATAAATCCATGTTATCAGAAAAAAGCTATTGAATCCATGTTGCGCCCCACCCAAAAAATCCGCCGCGCAGTCCTCCCGTAAAAATAGTTTTTGCTTTGCCTCGTCCGCTTTTCGTTCCGCCGCACCGCCCGAATACTTGAAGGGCGAAAGCTAGCCCGTTCGTTTTGTTTTTCCTTTTTTGAGATCCTCCCACCGAAAAATTTAGGAAAGCGGAAAAACGAATGGGCTGGTTTGCTGCCGAGTCCGCGAGACGGCGTACGACAGTGGTTCAGCGCGCGCGGAGCGTACAATTTGGGTCAAAGCCACCACGCGCTCCGCGCGTGCGATAGGCTCGAGCTTGGTACAATAAATACACAACAAATAATAAAAACAGCAAAGAAACATCTTTGCTGTTTTTATTATTTGTTGTGCGCCCACCAGGATTCGAACCTGGGACCATCTGCTTAAAAGGCAGTTGCTCTACCAGCTGAGCTATAGGCGCGAATACGAATGTAAGTTTATCAGAAATCATATAATAATCAACCCTACATACATAGAAAGAAAACCTCGCCGTTGTTTTGGCGAGGTTTTAATCCAACTAAGAGTGTAAGAATCTACACTCTCTGGACAACAAAGCCGCTTTTCGTCGCGGAGACGACAATCTTTGCAGGGGCGAGACCGAGAACCCGTACGCACGTTTTGCGTACGAAGTGGATTGCGCCCACTGGCTTAACGAGATGAAATACCTCGCCTCCAGTGTCTACGGCGAGCACCACCCCCATACGGAGTAGCGCTTCGTAATCCGCACGATGAGCAACGCCCACTCGGCGAGCCACCTTCTCTTCCGCTTTCACGCGGAATACATTTTTGCCATCTACAACTACCTTTGTAGCCATTTTATGCCCTCCTTTGGGTTTGGATTTATCGAATATTATACACCACTCCGTCAATAAATGCAAGGGGTGGATAACTGTATTATTGCGTAAGAGGGGTACCCACCGAAGATTCCTTATCCTTACTCTCTGACGCTGATTTTCTCTTACTAAAGATAAAAATGTAGAGAATCTCGAGCATTCCAAGGGTATTCACGACCAAAAGCGCCACAAACCACCTTTTTTGACCAAGACGAGCCGCCTTCCACAAAGCAACTCCCTTCCATGGGAGTGCCCACGCGATTATTATAAAAATGATCCACGGATTTTGCTGAATGAAATTTTCCATATTCATTATTTTATATTATTTTTACATTTTTTGCACCACGATCATTGCAGTACGTATTTCAGTGATCGGCTCATTAATACCTGTCGGATAATCAAGCAATGCCGCTTCAAGCACATCGTACTTATACCGATACCCTTCTCCTCGCTTAGTGCCGGGGTCATTAGTAATAAATTCTTGAGTCGCATCATCGTATCCGCGAATAACGAGCTTATGCTTTGGCGGACCAGGCGGCGTATAATACGGATTGCCAACTTGTCTCCCATCAATTGGCACAATCACCACGTTCCCCTGTGCAAGTTCATCCTTGATGTCTTGTGTGCCTATATCAAACTTTACAAATGCGTTTTCATATTTAAAATATGCTTTCATCACCTTCAACGTATCTTCCGCTGAAGTGTCATGAAAATCTCCATATTGCTCATTTTCAAATTCAGAAATAGCGATGATTTCTTTTTCTGCTTGCGCCGGAGAAAGCTCCTCACCACGCACCCAATGCATTGCCATAAGGATAGATGCCTCCTCGCAGCCATAATCCTGTCGTGCGTCCGCCCACCCGCCAAACGGGGCTTGCACCGTAAAGGGGACGTCGAGTAGCACATACCTTGGAGCGGCTCCCTCAAATGCTGTATCCGTGCTTGTAGCTTGGGCCGGATCAAACTTTTCTTCATCCACCACTTCCTGTAAGAGCGAAACTTCTGCTATCGGCACTGGCACAGACACTGCTTCTTTTTCTTTTTGCTCCGGTATAGTGATTGTAACGACAGGAAATTGAAGCGTATACTTCATTACTAATACGCCACTAATAAATATCACTGGGACCATCACAAGTATTAAAATTATTTTCCCTTTATTTGTTTTCATATCTAAAAGGCTGGTTAGAAGGGTATGAAAAATGAGGCTCTATCAAATTGTGTGACTCATGGCCTATCATCTTTCTCCTTATTTTTTATAAAAGGAATGAGTGCGCGATATGCGCCGTAAAATCCGGCAATCATACCAAGACTCACGCCGACTATTAAGAAAACCGGATGCGTCCCCAAAAACCTATCGCCTACAAGTCCTAGAAAAATGAATACGGCGAGAGGAATGATTATGAAAAACCCCAGCTCCCATATAAGCAAAAAAGCGTACATTAATCCAAATTTTTTATTGCGAGGCATAGCTGTATATAAACGGTATCATAGAAAATCACATCTATCCACTGCCGTTATGGTTCTTTTTGAAAAAAAATGACCCCAAATTCGGGGTCATGTAATGCTTATTTCCAGGTGAGGGTTGATACGGCGGCACGCCTCGGCAATCAAACGCCGGTGACAATGCTCTGGCGTATCTTCAGCGCAAAGAATAGTTACATCGCCGTTACGCGCTTGCTCTATCAAGCGATACAACAGATTCCGGACATACGGCTTCTCTAAGTATTTGTTAAATTTTTTTTCAAACTCTTCCCAAGATAACCCGCGCTTGTAATAGTCGCCCACCAAATGCGGTAATGGAGCAAGTGTTACCCACCACTCATCATACGACGAGTCCAATATCTCCGGATCGAGTGTAATCCCATCTGCCAAAGTGTGCCGGCTCATGACTGATATCCGTACACCGTCGTCATCTTTTTTTGGCGCTTTTATGGAACGCGTATGCAATGGCATAACTCCTCCT
>JANLHQ010000080.1 GCA_024654415.1 Candidatus Azambacteria bacterium
ATATTTCTTTCCCTTGTACACTAAATACATTTCTGGTCGACCCTCCTGGCGTACGAGTGTGCCGTCAGGATACGGAAGCTCTCCCTTGTCGGGATATTGGTTAAAATCAGCTTTTGAGATGATTGTTATCTTATTCACGCGAAGCCCCCATCGTTTAAACATATCCCATGACGGAATTATTCTCTTTCCACCGTCAATAATAAGATAATTTGGAGCGGTCGCTTTTGATGAAAGCGATATGATAGCCCCCTCTGGTAACCCCACGACACCGCTATCAGGATACGCTTCAAGCTCATGCTGAGGGATTGTGATAATATTTTTTGCGTTGAGCTTATTTTGCGTAAATGCCCGTTGAGAAAGAATATGGCGACGCGTTCCATTTTTAATGAGATACACTTTTTTATCTTGTTCGGACATCAGTAATGTTCCGTTGGAAAATATGATTGGATCCCCTTTTGCATAGCCAAGGAGTTCGCGGTCAGACACAATCTGCACTTTCGCAAGTGAATATCCTAAACGCTGAAATAGGATTGCCGAGGTAATGTGATGGCGTTTTGCTCCATCAATGAGATATATATCGTTTCGTGAACGCGCTTTTGCGAGCGTCCCATCGGGAAGCATTGTTTTATTTTGCTCTGGAAATAACGCGAGCTGATTGGGATTTACTTCCGCAACGCGCGCCTGATCATTTGTACTTAACGTAGTAATGGTATCTGATACTTTTTGCAACACTCCTCCAGTAACCGCGTAGACCGATGTGTCATCTTTTGCTTTATATATATATGAAGCAAAACTATTCTCCAGCGTCTTTGCCTCCGTGCGCAGACGTGTTCTATCCAATGTTCCAGGATCAGGATTTCCCTTTTCTAGATCGTCATGCCCCACAACAACTGGACCAGTAAATGTCGTGGAAAAACCACCGTATGAAACATCACAGCTTCCGCTCACCGCCTTTGGGTTACTCCATATTGCGGTTGCCGTTGCAGTATCTGCGACATTTATATTATTGGTTGCGCCAAGCCACCCGACAAGCCTTGTAAGTGATGCAAATGCTGGCGCGGGCACCGCGGTGTGGGCGTAATTGCCTAACAGTGCGATGCCAATCGTTCCCGTATTGAAATTCTGACACGTTTTGCTGTTGTAGACATGCGCCCCTCGAACACCATTTCCCCCATATCGTCCTTCATAAATAATACCGTTCCGATCGATGAAGTAATGATATCCAGTATCTCCCCATCCACGTATCTGTGCGTGATTACGATAAATACTTTGAATGATTTCACGGGAATCAAAAGCATTCCCATTGCATCGCGCACTCGTCTCTGCGCAGCCAGTATCATGAATTACAATTCGCTCAACTGGCGCATAATCAGGGATCGCATCATTGGTATTAGGATTATCGTCTTTGAATGTGTCCGCGTTTTTGTCTTCCGGAACCCAATTGAGTGCCGCGGAAAATCCTTGGTAATTTTCCCACGCTGAGCGAGGCAAAATAAGCGGTAAATCGGAACCAGGGTAGGTTTGTGCAAGAGTCGCGCCCGGCGCGAGTGCAATGCTTACTGTGATAAGAATTTTTAAATATTGTTTCATACTATTTCTTTTCTGCTCATGTGCCATTTGATTGCCTGTATTGGAAATATTACTACTGCATTGATTATCCGCCGCCATCGCCGTGAGGGCTCTATAGAAAGCCTCCAAGCCCATTCAAACCCCCACGCTCTTATCAAGGAAGGCGCACGAGGGGTATCTCCCGCGATCATATCAAACGCGCCCCCCACCGCAATCAAGCATTTCGCGCTCTGAAGCTTCTGCATGTGTTCATGAATCCACTCCTCCTGCTTCGGCGCGCCAAGCGCCACAAAGATTATATACGCGCCCTGTATACTTTCACTAATCATTTCCATCTCGGTTTCTTCCGACCATCCAGCAATACGGAGAGAAGGAAAAGCATGCTGCATATACATAGACGTGCGTTGCGCTACGTTGTTTCTTCCGCCAAGAAAAAAAACAGGCCACTCCTGTGCCGCGGCTCGAGCACAAAATGCCTCCATAAAATCAACTCCCGCTACCCGCTCACGAAATGGCATGCCAAGTAATCTGCCAACACGGGTTATACCAACACCATCAGGCAACACTAGGTCGCCGGTATTGAGTAGCTCTGTGCGTGCCGCATTATGCAGTGCGGCAAGCACTATTTCAGGGTTAGCAGAAAAGATTGCGTGCGGCCCCCCATGAAGAACCATTTTTTCAGCACGCGAGAGCGCCTCATCCATCGTGACATTATCGATACGTACTCCGCAGATGGTGTGGTGCTCCATACCGTTTCATTTTACCAGAAATTGCCCTATGATAAAAGGA
>JANLHQ010000085.1 GCA_024654415.1 Candidatus Azambacteria bacterium
GCATTCTGGCCTACTAAAGGCTGATTACTCATAATGCTTTTCTTACGCAGATCCGCCCGCCATATCGGTGAGTGAAATCTGCTTTGTTACTTATTTAAAAATTAATAATGACTGCTCTCGTACATATAGACCTGTTGCTTGATAATTTCCGTAGCGAAATTTTCAAGCAACAGGTCTATTCATAACTATCATAACTGAATGCTCTCAAATTAGAATCAAGTTCTATTGTTACGCCCCTTCGACAAGCCCTTCGATAACCTCAGGACAAGCTCAAGATTTGCAACAACACCGACCCGACTTTTCTCTTCGAGATCATGTATCCAAACTAAAAAGGAAATGACTCTCTCTTCTTCCTATTCACTTTTCAATGATCATGCGTTTCTTCCTTTCTCATCGCTTTTCCATCGTACCGTTTAAGGGCACCTCCTATACAAGCATGGCTCGCGTGATACACATCACACGATGCCAGCATAAGAGCTGACATCAAACAAATATGAATGCATGGCGCCCTCGCGCCGCTCTATTCACTTTCTCTCATTATAAAGTACAGACAAATAAAGGTCAACCGATTCTACCGCACAAAACCTACACCAGAAACAACCATCTTAAAAGCATATCAATAAACAAAGTATTTGTGCCATCACCTATTAGTATACAGGAACCACACACCTCCGTGGAATACCCTAACATTACTAATTGTGGATAACTGAAAATCTAGGTTTTAAAACATAAAAATAAAATTCGAAGCCCTGGAAATACATTCTAAAAAACTGTTTTTTATTTATCATCGCTCCATGAAACACGCAGTACTCTGAGAGAACTATAGGGAATAAAAGAGGAAATTCCTTATTCAGAGAAAGGAATTCCTTATCGCTATAGGGAAATTCCCTATCTTCCCTTTTATTTTTACGCTTCCACTCCGCTTCCTCTCAACATATAGAAGCTTGCCTGCCCATGTCCATCTGAACGGACTACTAATTTCTTAATACATAATGCTCGCAGGTCATTTCGTACCGTTCGGTCGGTCAGATCAGGGAATACTTTTGCTATCTCTTTGAGGCGGATCTTCTCACCCTTTCTTTTGCTGAAAAATTGGAAGATCTTTTTCTCACGTTCCGTGAGTGCTTCTGAGCGCTCGGCGCGCTGTGCTTGTGCGGGCTCGATAAACTCACTGCGAACACCTTCATTGCGCTCCACGCTCTCTACCACCTTACTAGTACTTTTCTCTAGTTTTTTTTGTGGCGCCGCACTTACTTCATCGCGCTCCTCCTCCCTCTGATGACGAACCTCCGTTGTATTCGTTACACTCTCTACTTCCTTTTTTGGAGTACCTTGATGACGGTGTTCCACAGGTGCCACCGAAGGCGTGAGCTGAGCAACCACTATGTTTATTTTATGATATTCGTTTTTTAAAATAGTAAAATTAAGCTCGCGCGAATTACTCGTCCTTTGCGCAAGCGAAAGAAGCGCGCGCTGTGAACGAATACGCGAAGATAGCTCTTCCATTTTTTTCCTGTCGCCGAGCGCATTCGGATACTCTACCAGGATCTCCGTAGCGGTTTGCTTTACCTTGTTTTTGAGAAACTCGTTTTCAATGGCGCTGTCTGCAACTCGCCATGATGCGTACGTCAGCTCAAGAAGCTTGTGCCATTGGTCGGTTTTCTCGAAGTCCATCGCTTCCGTATGCCCGCCAACACTGAGTGATGCAATAACAAAATTATCCATATATGGGGAGTATATGGATAGGAAAGGGAAAAGTCAACATTGGGAAATCGGGCGGGAAATATCTCCGTGAACGACTTCCGCTATCTGTTTGGATGCACCCTCTTGTTGAGGTAGCTCTTGAACTCGCGCTTGGTTTCTTCGTGCTTAAGCCCGAAGTCGACAACCGCCTTCAAAAACCCAATCTTCGAACCGCAATCGTATCGCGTGCCTTTGAATTGATAGCCGTAGACCGCCCCATGCTTGAGATGATTTTTCAACGCGTCAGCGAGGCGTATTTCACCACTCTTTGGATTCAACTTCTCGAGCTCTCTAAAGATATCTTTTGTAATAATATATTTCCCTACTATCGCAAGCCGTGATGGCTCCTTCCCTGGGGCAGGCTTTTCTACAATCTGCTTAATTTCATGCACGCGCTCACCTATCTTTGTTGTGGCAACTATTCCGTATAGCGATGTTTCCTCTTTCTTCACTTCCTCAAGCGCAACAACCGGATCATTGTATTTTTCAAACGTCCCCATCATCTGCTTCAAGCATGGGACCTTACTATCGACAATATCATCACCGAACAACACCGCGCATGGCTCGTCGCCAACAATATGTGCCGCGGCGAGTAATGCGTCGCCATCTCCTTTTGGTTCCTTTTGGCGAACATATACAAAGGAAGCGAGATTTGAAATTTCTCTTATTGCATTGATGAGTTCCTTTTTCCCCCGATGCGCCAACATTTGCTCGAGCTCATATGCGTAATCGAAATGATCTTCGATTGCACGCTTTCCTCTTCCTGTCACAAAGATCACCTCGGTAATTCCCGCGGCGACTGCCTCCTCCACTAAAAACTGAATGATCGGCTTATCCACTATCGGAAGCATTTCTTTTGGCTGCGCTTTTGTGGCGGGAAGAAACCGCGTCCCCAACCCCGCAACAGGAATGATTACTTTTTTTATCATATAATTTTTCTTGTTCGTATTATGACAGAAAAGCTTTCTCTCGGAAAGCTTTTCTGATGACTCATATCAACATGAAAAAATTGTTGGCCCGGAAATAGAACGCGTTACATGCTCAGGAAACGTGTAATTTCATCTGCAGTGATAGTAAATACATACCCTGAAGAGTTCACGGAATTGATGCCAACAATATCACCCGCAACATTCACTAGTGGCGTGCCGGTTGCAAGACGAAAATCTTCGTAGATGTTTGTCTCTATCAACTTTCCGTCTATGCTTTTCACCACTCCAATATTCACAAAAGAAATCTGGCCAGCACTCCCGCGTTTAGTGCCCAGGAGAAACACCTCTGCTCCGAGCTGGTCTGTGATATCTTTTGCAAATGATACCACCGGTAGGCCGGACGCAGTAATTTTTAATAGCGCGAGCCCGCTCTCCTCGGAAATCCGCACAATCTCGGCTTTCATTTCATCGCTACCCCGCACTATCATCATCACTGTTTTTTTGCCCTCACTTACCCATTCACGGCGCGTCAGTATCAGCCCGTCAGCGCTCACGATAAATCCAGCACCGGAGCTCTGCGCAATACCACCCTCATTAACTACTTTAACCGTCACCAACGCAGATACATTTTTTTCATATGCTTTTTTGAACGCAGTGTTTCGTTGTATGAGTATTTGCTCTGTCTTATTTACAATTACCGCCTGGTCCCTCCCTTCATTAAAAAAAGCCATTGTAGAAAATGGCGCAATCCCCGCAAGCTTCGGCGCAACAAACAACACAGACACAAGGCCTCCGATGCCAGCCACCACTACAATATATACAAAGAAGATTATTTTTTTCATTCTATATTTTAACTCAAGGAAGCCATCGCACAGAGGCAAGGATTACGCCAAAGCTCACTAATAGCAACACTGCATTGACCACGAGCGCACGCTTAGTAAACCGCATAGAAAAATACCGTAGCGTTATATCCCATACTATATAATAGACGAAGAAGAGGAGGAAGTCGATGTTCGCTATATGAAATGGAAGTTTACTGAATACTGAAAATAACTCGGCCATCATCACGCCAACAACAAGAGAAAATATAAACAGCCGCACCCGTAACCACATGCCCAACGAGCACATTACCATCATCGCATTATAAAATATCAGCGCAGTGCCTACTGTAATTATTGTGAGCGCAAGAAATAGTGAAATATGCGCAAATGCATACCATACAAGCACCGCAAAATATAAAGCAACAACTTCAGCGAAGGAAATAAGCACTACACCACGGGGACGGCGTGAGACCACGGCATACATAAATGCATACCACAACACAGCGGCACACGCGACAATACTATGCGCGACTAGTCCGCGCGAAACAAACGAAAGAAGTATCGCAACACACGCACCATATACACCGGCAAGCACGGATACATTAAACCGCCTCGAAAGATACCACATTGCTGAGCCCGCAAACAACGACAACAACACTGGGAGCAGTGAGCTCTCGCTCACTGTCATCACGCGAAGCTCTGCAATAAGTAAAAAAAGAAATGAAAGAAATATAACAGTCATGGAGAAGGGAGCGGTATTATTTCGCCTCTATCACCATTGTACCATCCTTGGCATCGACGAGCACAGATGAGCCATCTTTGACCTCTCCGTTGAGAATCTTTTCTGAGATCGGATCAAGAACGTGTTGCGCAATGAGACGCTGGAGTGGTCGTGCGCCAGAATAAACATCCTTACAGGCGTCAACTAAAAACTCTTTTGCCTTCTTGCTTACCTTTACTTTAATCTGCCGCTCAGCAAGGTTCTTTGTAACCCCTAAAAGATTGATATCCACGATATCCATGAGGTTTTCTTTTGTGAGTTGATGGAACACAACAATCTCATCAAGCCTATTGAGAAATTCTGGACGGAAATGTTCCTTCAGCGACGACTTTACTCTGGTTGAAATTTCCTCATAGGTCAGCCCATGCGCACTCTTCTCTCCTGTGAACCCGAGCGTCCCTGCTTCCGCTATTAACTCGGAACCAACATTAGAAGTCATCACGATGATCGTGTTTTTGAAATTTACCTTTCTTCCTTTTGCATCTGTTAGTGTTCCCTCATCTAGTATTTGCAAAAGCATATGGAATGTTTCCGGATGTGCTTTTTCGATCTCATCAAAAAGCACCACACTATATGGACGGCGGCGCACCATTTCTGTAAGTTGCCCCCCTTCCTCATACCCCACGTACCCCGGCGGTGAACCAATCATCTTTGCAGCAGAATGCCTTTCCATATATTCAGACATATCAAGCCGTATCATGGCGTTTTCTGATTGGAACATAAACTCCGCGATTGCCTTTGCAAGCTCTGTTTTCCCGACGCCCGTAGGGCCGAGAAACATAAATGTGCCTATTGGCTTTCTTCTGTCGGAAATGCCCGCTCGTGAACGGCGAATCGCATGTGCTACCGCAGTGAGCGCCTCAGCCTGCCCCACAACGCGCTGTCGCAAAACATTCTCCATATTAAGAAGGCGTTTCGCCTCCTCTTCAAGCATTTTCGATACCGGGATACCGGTCCACTTTGATACCACATTCGCAATATCTTCTTCAGATACCTCTTCCTTAAGAATGCGCCGTGATTTCTGTACTTGTTTTAATTTCCCTTCCTGCGCCACAACCTTCTTCTCGATTTCAGGCATTTTCCCATACCGAATTTCCGCAACCTTTTGGAGGTCAGCGGAGCGCTCTTTTATTTCTGCTTGTTGCCGTAATGCATCGAGTTCCTTTTTGAATTCACGGATACCCAAGATAATGTCTCGCTCGGTCTTCCATTGCAACTCAAGATCACTTGTTTTTTCCTTTAATTCGGCGAGTGCTCGCCGAATGACCTTAAGCCGTTCTTTTGACGCGGAGTCTGTTTCCTTTTTTAGTGCCTCCTGCTCGATCTCAAACTTCATCATTTCTCGCTTCGATTGATCGAGATCTTGCGGCATCGAATCGATCTCCATACGTAACGCAGACGACGCCTCATCAATGAGATCAATAGCCTTATCCGGTAAAAAACGATCTGATATGTACCGGCTCGACAACCGTGCGGCTGCTACGACTGCAAGGTCTGTGATGCGCACGCCATGATGCATCTCGTATTTCTCCTTAATACCACGCAAGATTGCAATAGTATCTTCCACTGATGGCTCACTCACTATAATAGGTTGAAAACGTCGTTCGAGTGCCTGATCCTTTTCGATGTGTTTTTGATATTCTTTTAGTGTTGTTGCTCCAACCGCGCGCAATTCACCCCGCGCGAGCGCTGGCTTGAGCAGGTTTGCCGCATCAATTGCCCCTTCCGCCGCGCCTGCACCAACAAGCATGTGGAGCTCATCGATAAACAAAATTATTTTTCCTGCGTTGCGGATAATCTCTTTTAGCACCGCCTTTAAGCGATCTTCGAATTCGCCGCGATATTTTGTACCCGCGACAAGCGCACCAAGATCAAGCGAAAGAACCTCTTTGCCTTTAAGAGACTCAGGAACGTCTTCATTTACAATACGCTGTGCGAGCCCCTCCACGATTGCAGTTTTCCCTGTACCCGGCTCACCAATAAGCACGGGGTTATTCTTGGTACGCCGTGAAAGCACCTGCATGATGCGCCGTATTTCATCATCTCTTCCAATCACGGGGTCGAGCTTCTTTTCCCGCGCTGCTTGTGTAAGATTTTTTGCATACTTTTCAAGCACCTGATATTTCCCTTCCGGCTCCGGGTCTGTTACCCGCTGTGCACCTCGCACCGACGCTAATGTCTTCAGGACTGCGTCTGACGTGATGTGAAAACCAGTGAGTGCTGATTTCGCCCGTGAATCTATCTCAAGGAGTGCAAGAAAAAGATGTTCTGTGGAAATGTAATCGTCTTTCATCACTGCCGCGACCTGTACTGCTTTTTCAAACACCTTTGCTAACTCCGCAGTAACATATACTTGTCCGAATGGAATATTCACTTGGCTCTTCTCGCCTGTTTCTACTGCTCGATCAACCTGTCCTTTTAATAGCTCCACATTTACCCCGAGCTTAAACAGCACCGTAAGAACTGCAGAGTCTTCCTGACGAATAAGCGCATCAAGAAGATGCACTGTATCCACCTGGAACTGTGCATGCGCTCCCGCAATTTCTTGTGCTTTAAAAACAGCCTCTTGCGCTTTAGTAGTAAATTTATTGAATTGCATATAGAAATATTATATTCGTGCGTTTATTGCCTCATTGTAGCAAATTAGCACTCTCTTTGCAAGAGTGCCAACTCTTGCAAAGAGAGTGCTCCTCCACAGCTTTTCTCTGTGGTCGTTATTACGTTTGAAGTGGGATTACCTTAAGCCGAAACACACTACTGCCTTATTTTATTTATGCAATATTTTTATCACTTTCACCAACACATTTACCACGTAGTCAATATCCTTTTTTGTCGTTGTTTTTCCGAATGAAAACCGTACGGATGACTGCGCATCTTTCTCGGAAAGACCAATCGCTGAAAGCACATGTGAGAACGCGAGAGCTTTTGACTGACACGCGGACCCCGCAGACACAGCTACTCCCTCGCCATCAAGCATTACGATAAGGTCCTGTGCGCGGATGCCCTTAAATAGTATATTCGCATTTCCTGGTAGCCGCTTTTCTTGCGCGCCATTAAGTGATGCGCCTGGGATTTTTATAAAAATCTGAGAAATAAAATAATCGCGCAGATCTTTTATTTTCCCTACAAATTCCTTATTTTCCTTTATCTGTTCGCATGCCTCCCCTAGACCAACAATGCCAGGAATATTTTCTGTTCCAGACCGTTTTCCGTATTCCTGCCCACTTCCAAAGAGCAATGGCACAAGCGGCGTTCCTTTTTTTACATACAGCGCCCCCACACCCTTGGGACCATACATCTTATGCCCAGAAAGAGTCATGAGATCGACATCGAGGTCACTCACCTTTGTATTTACATAATATGCCGCCTGTGCCGCATCAGTATGAAACAATGGGTAATCCTGCTTTGTTTTTTTCTTATATGCGCGGATGATGTGCGCAATCTCAGAAATTGGCTGAATCGTCCCTATTTCATTATTAGCATACATAATGGAAACTAATGCGGTATCCTCAGTGATCGCGCTTGCAAAGGCATCCACATCGATGAGACCATCATGAGAAACGGGAACGTACGTTACCGAGACGTTTTGGTCGCGCGCAAGCTGTGCCAGTGGACTCGTAACTGACTCATGCTCTATTGCGGAAGTAATGATATGCACCTTCTTTTTCTTTTCGAGAAGGTACCGCGCAACCCCAAACAAAGCGAGATTATTTGCCTCCGTTGCGGAGCCGGTAAATAGCACCTCTTGGCTCAGGCACCCGAGCATATCCGCGACCGCATGGCGCGCGCGATCAAGCGCCTGTAACGCCTCTTGCCCATACTCGTGTATCGACGATGGATTGCCAAACTGCTCTGAAAAATGCGGCATCATAGCCGCAAGCACTTTTTTATCAACCGGTGTCGTCGCCGCGTAGTCGCAGTAGATTCTTTTCATGCATCATGAAACGCACAACATGAACCATTCGTGTTGTTTGCTTCGAGTTAAAATAGGGAATAATTTCCCGTCTCTTTATTCGCTGTACGCTCATCCTCTTTGGGGGGAGAAGCTGGTGGCGTAGACACAGGGCCATCTGAGGGCGATACATACTGTTTCCAATCGACAGGAACAGAATTCACGTCGGTGTTGTACTTTGAACCATACTTCACATTTCCGTGCTCTTTTCCGTATTCAAAGATATCACGCGTAATGCGCACATCATCAAGACAATAGCTTTTAAGCTTCTCCATGTTCCCCTCTCTGAAATACCGAATCGCATCAAGACCGTGTCCGCTTTTTTGCGTACCAAGCGTTTCCTTCGCAATTGAATCAAGTGAAAGTCGATGTCCAAGCACATTAGTGACATCTTCCATTAAGTCGCATGCTGGCAATGCCTTAATGATTACCTCTTTCAAGTACGGCTGAATCACTGCGTAATCAAAATATTTAGTGTTAAACCCTATCACAAGCCCTGCATTTTTTAGCATCTCTTCAAATACTGGTATCTCTGATTCTTCAAACGTAAAGAATTTATCCTGTGCATACGAATAACACCCCACCACAGACACCTTTAATAAGTGGGCGTAATCTCTCCCCCCTACTTCAGAAAATTCATGCTGTGTTTCTAAATCGAAAACAATGTGATCTTTCATGCTATTACTTTACATCAAATTTCTTTTTAATCTCAACTATCTTGTTCTCCACCTGTCCAAGATACTGCCGACACTCTGATGCAAGCGCGAGCCCCTCCTCAAACCGCTTCAACCCTTCCTCAAGCGATAATTCACCAGACTCAAACTGCTTTGTAAGCTCTTCTAATCGCTGGTATGCTTTTGCAAAATCAAATGGTTTTTTCATCCCCACACTCACAAGGCTTTGCTTAAACTGTTCTTGAGTCTCCTCTTAAGGCCAGTTAAGGCATTCGCCCGAAGTTTTAAATTATGTTCTCGGTGGAACGCGTCACTTTTATTCAAATACGCCTCATAATACATTAATACAAACGGCCGCTTCCCCTTCGTTGAGAACACTCTTCCGTTATTGTGCTCTCCCATCCTTTTCACTAAATCACTGGTACAACCAGTATATAATGTGCCATTTTTCTTACTCTGAAGCAAATATACATAATACATAAGCCCTGTGAGTGTGGGGATTCATAATTTTATTTATATGACGGTTGCATCAAATATTCCATCCTTTAGCTCTACGCCCACAGTATCGCCTGCTCGTAATTTCCCTATGCTTGATATCACCTCATTCCCTTTCTTTATAATACCATACCCTCTCTCAAGCACTGCTTTAGGGCTAAAACTCTGCATCAAACGAACTAACGCGTCTATTTTTGATTGGTGCATTATAATCCTCTCATGAAAAAAATTCAAACGAAGGGAAATGCGCTCCTGCATACGGTCGATCTCGTGTGCTTTCTCTATCATCACTCCATCAAGCGCGCCCACTGCATCATCAATACGCGTCCGTGCGTCGCTGTGGAGCATATCCATTTTATGCATAAGTGTGGTGGTCATTGCATCAACAAACCGCACAATATCGGTTCGCTGTGGCACCAGCAACTCCGCCGCATTAGAAGGTGTAGATGCACGAAGATCGGCAACGAAATCAGCAATTGACACGTCTTGCTCGTGCCCAACCCCTACAACTACCGGAACCACGGATCCAAATACCGCATATGCTACTTCGCGTGAATTGAACGCCGCAAGATCTTCAAGCGATCCGCCACCGCGAATAAGGGCGACCACATCGAGCCCAAGCTCTTCTTGATGCGCATTGAAATATGCAAACGCATCGGCAATATTCTGAACTGCTTCCGCCCCCTGCACCTGCACATGCATCACATACACCGTAAGCCCACCAAAGCGTTGTTGGAGCACTTTTAAAAAGTCACCGTATGCCGCTGACTCTCGTGATGCGATAACCCCAATCGTTTTAGGGAGCGTTGGCATGGGGCGTTTCCGTGCTGTTGCAAATAACCCTTCTTTTTCAAGCTCCGCCTTTAATAATTCAAATGCCCGCTTCAGCGCGCCCTCGCCAGCTGGCTCCGCCCACTCAACGTTCATGCTTAGCTTGCCACTCCTTGCATAAATACCTGGCCTTCCATATACGCGTACGCGCATGCCATCCTCAAGTGGCACGCGAATACGGAAAACGGTACTGAAACACTCAAGTACCGCATTATTATCTTTAATCTTAAAAAATATCCACTTTTGCTGATTGACCTTGTATTCAGAGACCTCACCCTCCACTACCGCGTCATGCTCGTATAAAAGCGCATTCAAGCGCTCCACATATTCAGAAACGGAGAAAATCTTCAAACCTTTCATGCTTTCTTTGAATTACAAAATCGATTTGTTGAATGACGCCTGAAAAATCCGCGCGCTATCGTTATTCCTGAGGAGTTGCAGTGATTCCTTCCTCACTTCCCTTCTCAAATTGTATTGATTTCAGGATTGCTTCCCATTCGTTTTGCATCTTCACCTTCCTGCTTAGTGCTCCAAACATTTCAAACCGGTAGTACTTCCCTTCAAATTTTAGGTTATCCGCACGAAATACCACCACCTGTGATTTCACATCTTCCCATCGGCGATCCTTCCCGGAAACACCGCTCACCACAGCATCCTTCTCATACACAAGCGTGCCGTTTACCTTTGAATCATCGCTTTTTGTGCCCGATGATGCCACGAGCACGATATTGTCCTTCGGATCAAAAACCTGTACTGAAATAAAACCCGCTGATGCAGGGATGTCGTTTTGCTGCCACGATGCTGGATAGAAAAACGAAGCGCTTCCCTTGCTATATTTTACTTGCGCTACGATGACTCTTTCTCCTACCTTCGGCACTGATGGGATTGCCTTGCGATATATAAAAAACACCGCCACGGAAGAAACTAGGAAAAAAAGCACTACAACTCCAATAAGAATTGCTAATGTTTTGCGTGTAACCATAATAAAAAGTTATATTTTTATTATACTCTATCTTTTAGAAACTGTCCTGTGTAGCTTTTTGCAACCTGTGCCACATCTTGTGGAGTGCCTTGTGCCACAATATGCCCGCCCTTATCCCCCCCGTCAGGCCCAAGATCAATAATCCAATCGCTTGCCTCGATCACATCGAGGTTATGCTCGATTACCACAACTGTGTTGCGTTTATTTACGAGCCGTCGCAATACGATGAGTAGCTTAGAAACATCCTCAAAATGAAGCCCTGTGGTTGGCTCATCTAAAATATACAATGTTGACCCAGTGTCTCGACGAGCAAGCTCATCAGCGAGCTTAATGCGTTGCGCCTCGCCACCTGACAGGGTTGTCGCGCTTTGGCCAAGTTTCACATACCCAAGACCCACTTCGCGCAATGTCGAAAGAATAGCACGCACCTGCGGCACATTTTTGAAAAACCCATGAGCTTCTTCGATACTCATGCGCAATATTTCCGCAATGTTCTTTTCTTTCCAGTCAATCTCAAGTGCTTCTTTATTGAACCGTGTACCGAGACATTCCTCGCATTCCACGTATACATCCGGCAAAAAATGCATCTCGATTCTTCGCTGACCCTGGCCCTCGCACACCTCGCATCTACCCCCCTTCACATTAAAACTGAACCGTCCTGGTTTATAACCGCGTATTTTCGCCTCCTGCGTAGATGCGAAAAGATCCCTAATAATGGTAAAGGCGCCAGTATATGTCGCGGGGTTTGAGCGCGGCGTTCTCCCGATCGGTGACTGATCAACATAAATAACTTTATTCAATCGTTCCGTGCCACTGATTGATTCATGTGCCCCTGGTAATGCCTTTGCCTGATAAAATTTCTGCGCGAGCGATTTTGCAAGAATATCGTCCACCAACGTACTTTTACCTGACCCGGACACGCCAGTCACGCACACGAGCCTCTCGAGTGGAATACTCGCATCAATGTTTTTAAGATTATTTGCCGTCGCTCCCTTGATCGTAATAAATTGCTGTTGTCCCTCACTGCGGGGTAATGCTTCTTTTTTTATTTTTATACTCTCATCGGGCGCATGTTTTTTCCCGGCAAGATATGCGCCAGTGCACGTGCGCGACTTTTTCATTTCCGCGGGCGTTCCCTGAAACACAATCTTTCCCCCTTCCTCTCCCGCGCCAGGGCCGATCTCCACAACCCAATCGGCTGAAAGAATCGTTTCTTCATCATGCTCCACAACAATTACCGTATTTCCAAGATCACGCAGCCCTTTAAGCGTATCAATAAGTTTCGTATTATCGCGTGAATGAAGACCAATGGATGGCTCATCAAGGATATACAACACACCCACAAGGCGCGACCCGATCTGTGTTGCGAGCCGGATGCGCTGTGCCTCACCGCCCGACAGTGTTTCTGCCTCTCGATCAAGCGAAAGATAGGAAAGGCCGACATCTTCAAGGAATGTGAGCCGATTGAGTATTTCCTTAATAATCTGAGCAGCGATTTTCCCTTCTGTGCGCTCTAACTTCAATGATCGAAAGAATTTTCCACAGTCGATGATCGAAAGTGCCGCGATTTCTGCAATATTCTTTTCATGGAAAAGCACTGCGAGCACTTCCTTGCGCAAACGCTTCCCTCCACAAGATGCACACTTATGTACCACCATATATTTTTCTACCTCTGAGCGCACCCATTCTGAGTCCGTTTCTTTCCAGCGACGCTCAAGATGAGGAATAATCCCTTCAAAGTGCGGTGTAGTACTGCCATATAGTACCGCGTGCAGTGTTTCTTTTGAAAATTTTTCTATTGGGGTTTCTTCAACGGAAAATCCAAGATGATGGGAAAGATCTTCGAGTGCAACCCACAGTGGACTGTATACCGAAGGCTGAACCGGCTTAATCGCCCCCTCTGCGATGGTAAGACGCGGATTATGAATGAGCAGTGCCGGATCCACTTTCAGTTTCTTCCCAAGCCCCGCACAAGATGCACATGCACCATGAGGACTATTGAATGAAAAACTCCGGGGCTCGATATCAGGTATGGAAACGCCGCACTGCACACACGCAAGACGCTCAGAAAATACAAGGTCGCTTTTCCCTACTGTCGCCACGAGCATCGTCCCCTCGCCGAGGCGCAACGCAGTTTCCACTGAATCGGCAAGTCGCGCTCTGTCCATGCGTGACTCCACTACAAGCCGATCTATCACCACCTCAATCGTATGCTTTTTATATTTATCAAGCTGTGCCTTTGCCGCCTCATCGACTGGCATAATCTCGCCATTGATACGCAGGCGTAAATACCCCGCCTTTGCACTGTTTTCAATAATATTCTTGTGCTCCCCTTTTTTATCTTTCACGACCGCGGCAAGAACCGCAATTTCCCTTCCTTTTTCAAGCTTCATAATAGCGTCCGTGATCTGCGTTGCCGTTTGACGCGCTACGGGATTTCCGCACTCAGGACAATGCGGCACACCGAGGCGCGCGAATAAAAGCCGAAGATGATCATAGATCTCGGTGATTGTTCCCACTGTGGAGCGCGGGTTTGGGGAAACGCTTTTTTGGTCGATAGAGATCGCCGGTGAAAGACCTTCTATTTTATCAACATCAGGTTTGTCCATCACACCCAGAAACTGGCGCGCATATGAGGAAAGTGATTCCACATATCGCCGCTGGCCCTCTGCATACAGCGTATCAAACGCAAGAGAGGACTTTCCTGATCCAGAAAGCCCTGTGATAACGACAAATCGGTTACGCGGAAGCTCACAGTGCACATCCTTTAGGTTGTGTGCCCGCGCACCTGAGATGACTATTTTCCCATGCTGGAAAACGTCCTTCTTTTTCATAGCAGCGAATTATACACTCTTTTGCAAGAGAATGGAAGAGCGGAAACTAAAACTACCCCGCTTGATAGATTGCAAGAAATTCCTTCTTGAAATCAAAGAAACTGTCGTCGATGATCGCCGCGCGCATAGCATCAACAAGATGTACGATAAAATAAAGATTATGAATAGTAGCGAGCCGATACCCAAGGAGTTCTTTCGCTTTAAAAAGATGATGAAGATACGCTTTTGTATAATTCGTACATGTATAGCAGCCGCACCCTTCCTCAATCGGCTCGAATTTTTCCCTATGTTCCGCTTTCAAAATATCTCTTTTCCCATGCGCTGTTAGGATTGTCCCATTACGCGCAATGCGTGTGGGATGCGCACAATCAAATAGATCAATTCCTTGCTCCACACCCTCAAAAAGATCCTCTATTTCACCAATGCCAAGCATATGCCGCGGCTTTTCTTCGGGGAGAATTTTATTTACAAGCCCGACAATCGTCGTCATATCTTCTTTATCAAATGATCCGCCGATACCAAACCCATCAAAATCAATACTCGCAATATATTCCGCGCTTTGTTTGCGCAAATCAGGATATCTCCCGCCCTGCACAATTCCAAAAAGCGCCTGATCCTTTCGCGTGTGCGCATCAAATGAACGCTGTGCCCACCGGTGAGTCCGTGCAAGAGATGCTTCCATTTTTTCTCGCGAAAGAAGCGGTGAGGTGCACTCATCAAACGCGAAAATAATGTCCGCACCGATGTTTTCTTGCATCTCAATAGAACGCTCCGGTGTAAACCGATGCGTGCTTCCATCGATATGTGACAAAAATGTCACACCGTCTTCATCCACGCGCACCAGCTTGCTGTGTTCTGATGCCGCTTCATCTCTTTGCACATGCGCCTTTTCTTCTTTCAGCACCTTGGTAATACCATGTCCGCGTGCAAACCCAAGCGAAAATACCTGAAACCCTCCTGAGTCGGTCATCGTCGGACCACTGTAATGCATGAATTTCCCTACTCCTCCCGCTTTCGCCATGATTGCTTCTCCCGGCTGTAAATATAAATGATAGGTGTTAGCCAACACGATCTGCGCGCCAAGTGCCTTGACCTCTTCAGGCGTGATCGATTTCACCGTGGCAAGCGTCCCCACCGGCACGAACGCGGGCGTACGCACCACGCCGTGCGGCGTTGTCAAAATACCCGCTCGCCCGAGCGCGCCTTTCAGTCTTTTTTCTATTGAAAATGTTATCGCTCCCATTTTGTTCTGAATTCCTTCAAAATGCTAATATCTTGCGCAA
>JANLHQ010000090.1 GCA_024654415.1 Candidatus Azambacteria bacterium
TGCAATATGGTGGGACGAAATTTTGAAATGATAAACACGAGCAACAAAAGAAACAGATATTTCACTCCTTCAAGAGCGTTCACCAGCGTAACATTCCCGATAGCAATCGCGTAATTAAGCATCAGGAATGCAAATCCGGCCAACGCTTTATTTGCAATAAATAATCCTCCCATTTTTGCGCCCACTTTCTTTGTCGTATTAAAAATAAGTCTTCTGTTGCTTGGTATCAAGAGCAATAAAAATGCCGCCAGGAAACTTCCGATGCGCGTCCATATAAATCCGGAAATAAACTCTTGATTGTCAAAGACAAATCGCGCGGAAATAAAAAAGAGCGCGAAAAAGAGCGCTGCAAGGATTGCGAGTTCCGTACTGCGCGCACATTCGTGTTTGTTCAGCTGGAAAATACTGCAGGTGCGGTTGCGACGCGCGGAAATAACCACTGTTCCTAAGACAAGAAGAGCGAGTGCGTAATATTCATTTCCCCTGAGGCTGTCCCCGAATATGACCGTGGACAAAATAAGAATAAAAATTGGCGTAATACCTCCAACAATGGAAACCATACGCGACGCTTCATCCGCTTTCAGTGCGGCAAAGAACGAAATAAGCGCCAAAAGAAACACGATACCGACAAAAAGAGCCGCACCAAATTGTATCCATCCGGGCCACATGAAACCGAACGGTGTAAGGATTATCGTAAAGATGCTGAATACGCCCACATAGAATGCGTACACGACGGGATGCGGAATAGAGCGTCCCAACAAATACTTATCAACAACGGAATTGAGGGCCGTGAGAAAGTACGCGACAATAGCAATATATACCCAACTGATCATATTTATCCTTTTTGAATAAGAGAATTTGATCTGCAAATCTCCGCGTAAGCTCGGGCGCTCGGGCGAATCTTCCGCTGCAGTGTCTGATAATCAATTTCTACCAGTCCAAACCTGGGCCAAAACCCCTTGTCCCATTCAAAATTATCCAGAAGCGACCAGTATAAAAATCCTCTTACATCCACGCCGCTTTTATTGGCACGGTATACCTGCTCAAGAAGCGCTTTAATAAACCATTCTCGACGGGAATCATCCGCATCCGCTAGTCCGCTTTCCATGACATACACAGGCACCTTATATTTTTTGAGACCCATCAAAGTATGATAGAGCGCTTCAGGATACAACTCCCATCCCATGTCGGAGAGCTTCATATTTTCATTCTTATTGAAACCGTAGTCTATTCGGTTGTGGAGATAATTGTTGAGACCGACAAAATCCTGGTGCCGCGATATCTTGTTTAAAAAGTAGTCATTCCACCACCAGTCAACCGCTTTTTTCAGCATTCTATTAATGAATGTATTCTTATGCGCCTCAAAATAAATATTATGAGTTGCAACTCCCACCTGCGCCAGGGGTGCTATTGTCTTGATCGCTTGGTATGCCTTTTTGTGCGCGCTGATAATTTTATGAATGACCCAGAAATAGAGGAATACGTTTTTTTTCCCCGGAGGCCATTCCCCTGTTGTGTATCCTTGAAGCGCGTATATTTGCGACTCGTTGATCGTGATCCAGAAACGCAC
>JANLHQ010000092.1 GCA_024654415.1 Candidatus Azambacteria bacterium
GGCTTTATTTTTAACCTCAACAGTGATAAACTCCAGCAATGGATGTATTTTCTCATGGCCTATGGGCGGGCGCAGTAGGGCGTGGCATAGGACAGGTTGGGGGCAAAAAGCTGAGCATGTGGCGTGCCGCAGCGTGGGGCGTGTTTCCTGATGTCGTTGCGTTTGCGCCCTGGTTTGTGTGGTTCTTTTGGAATATTGCACTTGGCACGATGACGGTTGCGGATCTGCCTCGGCCGGAAGCCGTTGAGCCGGCGGTTCGTGATACGCTCCCAATCTTTCGCATTACATCACTCTTGTATAGTGTGAGTCATAGTTTAGTTCTTTTCTTTTTGGTGAGCGTGGTCGTTGTTCTGATAATGCGACGCGTGCCATGGGTAATGGGAGGGTGGCTTTTGCATATTCTCATGGATATCCCAACCCACAGTTATCAGTTTTATCCGACGCCGTTTTTGTGGCCATTGTCAGAGTGGAAGTTTGACGGATTTTCTTGGGGGACACCATGGTTTATAATAGTAAATTATTCAACACTCGCTATTATTTATTTTTTATTATGGAAAAAGAGAAAACAATATGAATAAAATTATCCGCATTTTAAAAAAGCCTTCGGTGTGGGTGATTGCTGTTCTTGTTATCGGTGCGGTCGTGTGGGGTGTGATGCGGTGGGAAGGAAAAGATGTCGTATATGACACTACTGCGGCAAAGCGTGCTGATATTGAACGTACAGTAAGCGTGACGGGAAAGGTAAGGCCCGCAGAGAATGTAGAGCTTGCATTTGAAAGAAGCGGGAGAATTGCGGCGGTGCATGCTGTGGTGAGCGGAAAAGTTGCCGCGGGTACATTGCTTGCTGAGATCGAGCACGCAGACCTTTCTGCACAGTATGCGGAAGGCGAGGCGGCGCGCGCTGTACAGCGAGCGAAACTTGCTGAAATGAAAAAAGGTGCACGCACAGAAGACATTGAGGTGTCGAAGGTGAGGGTTGTGACAGCAACGCAAGCGCTTGCGGATGCGCGTATAAATCTTTCAAATGTTACACAAAAAGCAACCGTGGATCTCGAGGATGATTATGATAGTACACGCGCGGCATTGGTGAAGTCGATGAACGTCGCACTTGGTTCGCTTTTTACACTCACTGACATCCAGCTTAAATATTATTCGGGGAGCGATCAGCAAGGCACTTCAATTGCAGATGCAAAGGCGACTGCCGTGATGCTTCTTTTGGGGGCACCGGGCACCGGGCGGTGGACCAATGATGCGTTAAGCGCACGATACGGTGGTGTTCGACAGGCGATAGTAATAATGCAAGCATCACCAACACATACAAATACTGAAAGCACGCTTATCAGCGCAGAGAAGGCGCTTGCGAGTATAAAATCAGCACTTGATGCAGTGCCGATTACCGCCACACTAACAACAACAGAGGCGGCAAGTCTTCAAACAGAGAAGAGTAATATATCGGGAGAGCTGGTTGCGCTTGCGGCAAAGGAGCAGGCGATAGCCGTGCAAAAAGCAGCAAACGAAAGTGCAATCACCACAGCACAGACAAGCGTGCATAGTGCGGAGAGCGCGCTCGCGAGCGCAGAAGCAGAGCTTGTACTTAAACAGTCGGGGGCAACAGCGGAGCAAATTGCGGCGCAGGAAGCCGCAGTAGCGCAGGCGGATGCAAATATGCAATCGGTGAATGCTCAGCTTGCGAAAGCGTTTCTCTATGCGCCGATTGCCGGCGTGGTGACGCGCCAAGATGCAAAGGTAGGGCAAATTGTGGGCGCGAGCGTTGCGGTCATCTCTCTTATTTCAGAATTAGAATTTGAAATAGAAGCCCGCGTTCCGGAGGCTGATGTTGCGGCAGTGAAGATTGGTGATCTTGCAACGGTAACACTTGATGCATATGGCAATGATGTGGTGTTTAATGCAAGGGTAGTTGCTATTGATCCTGCTGAAACGATCGTTGATGGTGTAGCGACATACAAAACAACATTCGCTTTTCTCGCAAAAGATGCTCGTGTGAAATCAGGCATGACCGCGAACATCGATGTGGTCACTGACCGGCGTGAAGGCGCGGTGGTAGTGCCGCGACGTGCGATCAGCAAACAAGGAAGTGATGCGTTTCTTCGTGTGCTAGATAGCGCAGGCATAGTGCATGAGGTGAAGGTGCTTGTGGGACTGATTGGGTCTGATGGTAATGCGGAGATCATTGAAGGAATACACGAAGGAGATGCGGTGATAATTTCTTCGCCAGTACAATAAGTTATGCCTCTTATTGAAGTAAAAAATCTCAGTAAAACATACATAAACGACGAC
>JANLHQ010000094.1 GCA_024654415.1 Candidatus Azambacteria bacterium
TGATGCGGTGCTTGAAGCCACGGGGACTGTCCTGACTAATAAATATGCAGAAGGATACCCGGGCAAACGCTACTATACGGGAAGCCAATACATAGACCAGATAGAACAGCTTGCGATCGACCGTGCAAAAAAACTATTTGGAGCTGAACATGCTAATGTGCAACCGCATGCCGGCTCGCAGGCAAACCTCGCGTGCTATTTCGCACTCCTGCAACCGGGCGACACTATTTTGGCGATGAATCTTTCTCACGGCGGACATCTCACGCACGGCCACCCGGTATCGCTGTCGGGAAAATTATTTAATTTCGTGCACTACGGCGTCGAGCAAGACACGGAAATTTTGGATATGAATAAGGTCGCTGCGCTTGCCAGAGAAGCGAAACCAAAACTCATTCTTTCCGGCTTCACCGCATATCCGCGCGCGGTCCCCTTCTCACGCTTCGCCGAGATAGCGCGCGAGGTCGGCGCGTATGCGATGGCGGATATATCGCACATCGCAGGGTTAGTCGTTGGCGGCGTTCATGAAAGCCCAGTGCCGACACATGATGTCGTCATGACCACCACCACTAAAACACTCCGTGGCCCTCGCAGTGCTATTATTTTATGCAAGGAGCAGTTTGCAAAACAGATCGATAAAACAGTATTCCCCGGCATGCAAGGTGGACCACATGAGCACATTATCGCGGCAAAAGCAGTGTGTTTCAAAGAAGCCCTAACGGATGAATATAAAAAATACCAACAACAAATCGCGATCAACGCACAAATACTCGCAGAAACTTTGATGGCGGAAGGCCTGCGCCTCGTATCGGGCGGCACAGACACTCATTTAATGATCATTGATTGCACCGCACTTAGCATTTCAGGAAAATTCGGAGCCGATACACTTGCTGAATGTAACATCTACACCAATTTCAATATGATTCCGTTTGATACGCGAAAGCCGGCTGATCCATCTGGTATTCGTCTTGGCACACCAGCGCTCACTGCCCGCGGCATGAAAGAACCAGAAATGAAGGTGATCGGAAAGCTAATTGCAGACACACTTAAAAACCCCACCGACGAACAAAAAAAACATACTAAAAAAACGGTACAAGAATTAATCACCTCCCTCCATGCCTAAATTTACCCCAGAAGAACTTGCGGTGCTTCGGCAGTATGTCACAAATCCAGAGTCAAATGTTTTTGCGGTAAAGGGCCTAACGGGTATCATCGGACCAGCGTATGCACGGTATTCTCGCGCGCAAGGAAGCTTCCTTGAAACATTCCTTAAAGAATTTGTAAAAGAGGGCCAGCTTGATGCACTAAAAGCAAAAGATGCGATTGAGCGCATCTTGATTGCATACGGGGATGACTCTGTCGGAGAGCTTGAAGGTGCACACCTAAGCATGGAGCAAGTATCCAATCTCGCAACGAAAGAAGTGGAAGACCGGCGTATTGGAGGGAGCCCCATTGAACAATCAACTCGCTATGTTGTGTACGATCAGAAAAACGAGCAGGGGCAATGGCGCTACTTACGACCGAAAGAAATTATGGAAAGCCCGGTGAAGGAGCTATACGAACGCACAATGGACGAACTTTTTGAGACATACGCAGGGCTCGTTGAGCCAATGCAAGCATACTATTGCACGCTTAAGCCACGCGAAGACGCGCGATACGATATTCTGGGCACTGGCACAAAACAAGCGCGTACAGAGATGAAGGATGAAAAAGATATTAAGGCGTTTGACCGTACATATAAGGCCGATATCAGAACAAAAACGTGCGATGCTATTCGCATTCTTCTCCCTGCCGCAACGCTCACTAATGTCGGTATTTTCGGGAATGGAAGATTTTTCCAGCATCTATTATCGCATCTATATACACATCCGCTCGCAGAAATGCGTGATACCGCTGTAAAAGCACATGAGGCGCTTGATCATGTTATTCCTACATTTGTAAAACGCGCGAAGAAAAATGAATTCCTCGCGACTACGCGGTTACAGATGCAACTGCTCGCCGATGAATTTTTACAGGGCATCACTCCTGACCCATCAACACATGTTACCCTCCTCACACATGAAAAAACCGACTTCTACACGCTGACTCTTGCGCAAATGCTTTACCCATACAGCATGCACTCGCTTTCTCATCTTTATTCTTTTATCGCAAAACTTCCAGACACCGCAAAAGAGCGCATCATGGCAACCTACGTTGGCGAACGAGAAACGCGCCGTGATCGCCCAGATCGGGCGCTTGAGGCGGGCTATCCCCTTACCTTTGATATTATTGGAGATTTTGGTATTTATCGGGATCTTCAGCGTCACCGCATGCTTACTCAGCAACGCCAGCTTCTTAATCCGCACCTTGGGTTTGAGGATAACACGGATATTGCGCTCGCGGGGTTTCAGGATAGGGTTGATGCGATACGAGAGAAAATTGAAAAATTATACAACGCAACAAAAGGAGCATGCGGGAATACAGTTGCGCAATATACCGTACTCATGGGACATAGAATGCGCTGGACAATGGGCATGAATCTCCGTGAAGCGGAACATCTTTTTGAGCTTCGCACGACACCACAGGGACACCCAACGTATCGAAAAATATGCCAGATTATGACGAAAGAAGTACTCGCACACTACCCATGGGCACATGAGCTTCTCAAATTTGTCGATCACGACGATTATCAGTGGGCGCGCGCGGACTCAGAGGCAAACCAGCGAAGAAAAGAAAGGAAGCTTGATACGGAATAATATATATCATGATACTCTCAAGCGCATCATTTGTGCGCTCAGTAAAAAACGGAATCATTAAAAAAGTTGAGCGCGCGCATAGTGTGCCGATGCTTGCAATTGTGCTGGTAGGAAAAAACCCTGCCTCATTAAGTTATGTAAAAAAGAAGGGGCAAGTTGCTGAATCACTGGGCTGCCGTTATGAGCTTCATTGCCTCCCGCAGACCGCATCGCAAGCGCGCATTCTCGCGTTAATCGCACAGCTCAATGCATCCCCAGAAGTCACGGGGATTATTGTTCAACTACCCCTCCCTGAGAAGCATGATGTTGACACAATTATTAGCGCAATAGCACCACACAAGGATGTTGATAATTTACGTGGGGACTCTCCTTTTATCGCCCCCTCAGTGCAGGCAATATGGCACATACTTCTCAAAGCTGGTGCACCACGAAAAGATACGCCTATTCTTATTATTGGGTATGGCACCCTCATTGGAAAACCACTTCATGCATTTCTTATGAAAAAGGGATTTACACGGCTTACCGTTGCTGATAAAAAAACAAAAAACCTGGATATACTCACTCAGAAAGCTGACGTGGTAATCTCTGCCACAGGCAAACCAAATCTTGTTACGCGCGTAAAACGTGGCGCAATTGTTATTGATGCCGGCTCTGGATTTTATAAAGGAAAAATAAAAGGCGACGCGGATACCGCCGCCGTCGCCTTACTCGCAAAAATTGTTACTCCCGTGCCGGGTGGTGTTGGACCACTCACCGTCGCGTATCTCTTTAGAAATCTACTTCTTGCGCTCAAATAAATTTTTCGTGTTTGGCGCAACCGGACCCCTCTGCTTAGAATACAGAGATTTTTTGCGTTTATTATAAGGAACCTCTGCGGGGCTAGACATCATCTGGCAATCTGCCTGACAAATATACATCCCTGGATAAATAACAATCGGCAAATTCCCTTGATTAGAAAGCTCAAGCGTGATATGCCCCTCAAACCCCGGATCAACAAATCCTGCTGTGTGCACCAAAAGGCCCACGCGACCGAGCGTACTCTTTCCCTCAACCTTCATTGAAATATCATCAGGGATCATCACATATTCTTTTGTCGCGGCAAGCACGAACATATGCGGATGCAGAATAAACGGGGCATCATCCTTCACCTCAACTGACTCAAGGTATTCAAGCGGAATCCCCTTTTTTACATCCAAGCTTAAATACCGTTCAGGACGGAATATTTTAAAAATATTCCCGAGCTTGAGGTCGATTGATGCAGGCCCGATCTGATCGTTGCTCAGCTGCGGCTTAAACCCCAATCCTCCTTCTTTAATATATAACTTAATATCTCTGTCTGATAAAATCATGTTCTCTATAATATCAATTCTTTAGTTTTTTGTAAAATGCATACCGCTTGAAATTTGACACCACGCCTCGAATACTCTATTGTGCGTTCTAATAAATAGACAAAGATCTTTCACAATAATAAGGGGGTTGAATATGAAAGCAAAGGTAACGTTTTCCTTACGGGACAATGCGCTCTCGGTAGAACTCGTGCCGGAAAACAAAGGAGATAGTGATTTTCTCGCACTCACAATGAAAAAAATGAAAGAAACAGAGCTTGCCGCAAGAATCCACTCGTACGTCGAGATGGAGGAGGAGATCAAAGGAATCACGTTTTCTCTCAATGTGCCGAGAGAAATGGAATCGGCCATACCCGATGAAGAACATCCCTTTCCGCACCCCAAAAAGAGGTATTTATGTTAAAACAACACCTCCCCGCAGACCACCTCTGCGGGGAGTATTTTTACCTTTTACATATTGTCTTTATTATTAGGGTGTGCTATAATAGATGCCAATGAGATTAATCGCTCTTGTTCTTGGGAATGTGCTAGCGTTATTCCTTGCTTCGTATTATATTGCGGGGGTAGCGATTAGCGGAGGTTTGCTAGAAATACTCATCGTTGGATTAGTCTTTTCTGCGGTGAATTTCTTCCTTAAACCACTACTCAAGCTCCTGCTTGGACCGATTATTCTGCTTACCTTAGGTCTTTTCATTCTGGCTATTAATATGGGGGTATTGTGGATCACCGATTTACTCCTCCCGCAAATGAGCATCGCAAATGTAAGCGCGCTATTCCTTGCAACACTCCTCGTGAGTGCGGTAAATCTAGCGACGCATATCGTGTTCAGAAAATAAACCAAGTGCGCTGATTGGAGTTTCTCTTATTTTTATTTTTTTAATTCCTTATAGTATATGGTGTGGTTTAACATAATAATGATTGTGATTTCGGTGGTGTTTACTATTATGGTGCTTTTACAGCAGCGTGGCGCAGGGCTTTCCGGAACGTTTGGTGGGGATGGCAGTGGCTCATACCACACAAAGCGTGGCATGGAGAAGACGATCTTTTTTGCAACAATAGTGCTTTCCGTCCTATTTATTGGAGGCGCATTTATACGGCTGTTACTCTAAATCATAGCGTGTGACTATTAACTCAAACTGAGATCGATACAAGACCTCAAAAATTCAGATGGCCGTCATGGCCACAGTGGCGGGAATTGCCGCATGCACTCACCACAAAAGAACGGTACAGCACAATCGCGCTGGTATTATGTACGCTCATGTTTGGCGTCGCATGGATATGGATGGGATATATCGAACGCACTAATGCGATCCCCGCACATGGATACACCTACACCGAGGCGTTGGTTGGAGAGCCACAATTCATAAATCCGATCCTTTTAGGTCTTAATGATACGAATAGGGATATCGCCTCCCTTGTCTATTCTGGTTTAATGAAATATAACGAGAACGGAAACGTGGTTCCTGACCTTGCTGAGCGCTATGAAATATCAGAAGATGGTATGAGTTATACATTCTTCCTGCGCACCGATGCGGAGTGGCACGATGGAGAAAAAGTGACCGTAGATGATGTTATGTTCACCTTTTCGGCAATTCTTAATCCAGAGTACGGCAGTCCGCAACGCGCGAGTTTACAAGAGATAAAGGCAGAAAAAATCGATAATTATACTATTAGATTAACTATCCCCCACCCGTACGCACAATTTCTTGAACGAATGACAAATGGAATCGTACCAAAGCATGTGTGGGAAAATATTAACCCAAAAAACATTAGCCTTGCAGAAGCAAATCTAATGCCTATCGGCTCTGGCCCATACCGGTTTGTAAAATTTGCCAAGGACAAATATGGTCGCATCGTATCACTCTCACTAGCCGCAAACCAACGATCTTATAATGGCACGCCATTTATAGCTGCAATTGACTTCTTCTTTTATCAAACCAATGAAGATGCATTGCAAGCATATAAGCAGAAAAAGGTAATGGGGGTTAGTGGTATCGAGTCTCAACAAAAAGGAGAGCTTGAAAAATATGGCGCACATGTATATGCGATGAATGTACCAAAATATTTTGCGGTGTTTTTCAACCAGACCAGTAATAAGGCTCTTGCGGATAAAAATGTACGTATTGCTCTTACGCACGCAACTGATGCCATGGCAATCACAAGAGATGTATTCGATGGCAATGCAACAACTATTGATTCCCCGGTTCTCCCGTGGTTTATGGGGTATAATCCTGATGTAAAAAAATACGCGCCTAGTATCGAGACCGCACAGGCCCTTCTTGAAGAATCCGGATGGAAAGATAGAGATGCTGATGGAATACGGGAGAAAACGATTGGAAAAGATAAAGAAGCAACTCCCCTTGCGATTACCCTGATTACCTCTGATCTTCCTGATCTCATATACACAGGGGAACTACTGAAAGCACAATGGGAAGCAGTGGGGGCAAGGGTAACGTTTGAGACCTATACAATCGACGAGTTAAAACAGCAAGTTATTAAACAGCGTGGGTATGAAGCACTGCTTTTTGGCGAGGCGCTTTCTCAGCTTCCTGATCCATACTTATTTTGGCATTCTTCGCAAAGACGTGATCCCGGGTTAAACCTCGCCCTATACAACAATAAAGACGCGGATGCATTACTTGAAACGATGCGGGAATCGTTGAGTGCGGATGAGCGCACCGCAAGTGTGGGTAAATTTCAAGAAATTCTTGCCGAAGATGTTCCCGCAATATTTCTTTATTCTCCACACTATCTATATGCAGTGAGCAATGATGTAAAAAATATCATCACAACACATATTAATACGCCAGCACGGCGATTTACCGCGATTGAAGCATGGTATATTGCCACAACGCGCGTGAATAAAGAACAGTAAGAATACATAGTGGGCGTCGCTCGGGTGGCGGAATTGGCAGACGCACTGGCTTCAGGAGCCAGCGATCGCAAGATCATGGGAGTTCAACTCTCCCCCCGAGCACACAGGGGTCTGTTGCCAAATGCTTTTTGTAACGAACTTTTCAGATTTCGAGCGAGACAAAGCAAAAATTGTGAAGATGTATACGACGTATACATTGAGAAATTTTTACAAAGTCGCAGCCGAAATATGAGAAGTGGAATAGAAAGGGTATTTGGGAACAGGTCCCCACAGGCGAGACTCTTTTTTAATTATTAATAAACTTCGACTGTCTACCTACCTGTATGCAGTTGAGGGAATCGCATCTCATATGACGAAGGAACACATTGGTGCGGCGCGAAAACGGATTCGCGGCGCACAGCCAACACACAAGAAAGTGGAGGCAACAGATAAATCAAGGTCGCCACAACAACCGCAACCACGACGGCCAGATCACACTGGTCCACCCCGTCGCGCGACAGAGCATTCACAGCCACGGCACGAAGGGGGGGCAGGACAGCACTCGCCATCAGCCCGCCCAGCACGCTCACGGCGGCCACAGCGAATGCCAGCACATCGAGCACAAGCACCCCGCTTAACACCACGAATTGCCGGGCAAACACTTCCTATAAAGAATTGCCTACGCGTTATTCCGCTCGGAGGAATGGAAGAAGTAGGGAGAAACATGACGGTACTCGAATATGCCGACAACGTCCTTATTATCGATATGGGTCTTCAATTCCCCGAAGAAGACATGCCTGGGATCGACTACATCATTCCGAATGTCGACTACCTCAAGGGGAAAGAACAAAATATCGTTGGAGCAATCATCACCCATGCGCACTACGATCACATCGGGGCGATTCCTCATCTGATCCCAAAACTTGGTAACCCACCTATTTTTGGTACCGATCTGACGATTGCTATCATCAAAAAGCGACAAGAAGAATACAAAGATGTTTCTTCGGAATTAAACCTCAATCAGATCACCAAAGATAGCGTGATCAACCTCGGCATCTTTAAAATTGAGTTTTTTGGAGTCAGTCACAATATCCCGGGCGCAGTTGGTGTTGCCGTACACACACCGGAAGGCATTGTTATTCATACTGGCGATTTTAAAATTGATGAGCGCTCGGGCATCGCAGGCGTCACAGAGCTTGATAAGCTTGCGCGCTGGGGAAAACAAAACCCTCTGCTTCTTATGTCGGATAGCACAAACTCACGTGAAACTGGAAAACAATTGAGTGAGGTGGATGTGTCCACAGAGCTCGACGTAATTGTGCTGAACGCAAAAGGACGTCTTATTTTCGGTACCTTCGCATCATTGCTCGGCCGCTTGAATGAGATCATTCAGATCGCGGCAAAACATCAGAAAAAATTGATCGTGGAAGGGCGCAGTATGAAAATCAACATTGAAATTGCGCGCGAACTCGGCTACATCACTGTCCCGAAGGGCGTCATAATTCCCGTGGAGGAAATGAATCAGTATCCACGCAACGAAATAATGATCCTCGCGACCGGCGCGCAAGGAGAAGATCGCGCCGTGCTTATGCGTATCGCGAATCATGAGCACCCATATATCGAGGCGGAAAAAGGCGATACATTTGTCTTTTCTTCATCGGTCATTCCGGGCAATGAGCGCACCGTGCAACGACTTGTCGACAAACTATACCGCGAAGGTGTCGAAGTTATTAACTATCGTATGATGGATATTCATGCGGGCGGTCACGCGAAACAAGAAGATCTTCGCAAGCTTATCGAAGTTGTAAAACCACGCTTCCTCATGCCAATCGAAGGCAACCATTCCTTCCTTTGTATTCACGGGAAGCTTGCAAAATCGATGGGTCTCACTGATGAGCAAATTATCATCGGCGATAATGGGCAAATCGTCGAATGCAGTAATGGTGTCTGCCACAAAACAAAAGAGCGAGCAGCATCGGAATACGTATTTGTGGATGGGCTCGGTGTTGGTGATGTTGGCGACGTCGTCCTGCGTGACCGTCAGATGATGGCAAAAGACGGTATGTTTGTTGTTATCGCGACATTTGATTCGCATACTCGAAAAGTGCGTGGTAATCCAGACATCATCTCTCGCGGGTTTATTTACATGCGGGAATCAAAAGAATTATTGATGGAAGTGAGAAGGCTCGTACGCCGTATCGTAGAAAGTAGCGCTGGAGAGGGAGGACGAGGAGATATTAACTGGGTATATATCAAGGATAATATTCGTGAGGAAGTTGGTATGTTTCTCTATAAGAAAACACACCGTCACCCGATGGTATTACCGGTAGTTATTGAGATATAATAAAAAAGCCCCGATTGTTCGGGGCTTTTTTATTTGTAGCTATTTGGATCGCGGGAGAGAAAAAATCAGGTGCTCCCATGGATACATGGGAGCACCCTCGTTAGAATATGAACGCCCATCAATCCTTGAAGATCTGTCCCTGCGGCGGATAAAGAAGATCCTTTCTCCATCCGTAATGGGTTTCATGGCAACAATCAACTCTGGGTGTCCAAGCAATAAATCACCACCTTGATGGCATACCTGTGGACCAACCTCGCTCGGGCAAAAATCGAGTCCACCACTTATAGCTCGATCGCAAAGCTCATTAAACCTAACTCTTCTACTAAAACCAAGATCATACCCTGAAATAACAACGAGATCTATTTCAGTTTCTTTTGATTCTACAGTGAAATCTGGATGATACATCATGTCTTTGGCGGTTTGAGTAAAATCGTGCCCCCAGCCCACAACATCATTATAAAGCCGTATATGGTCTTGTTCGGTGCCAAGCTTGATTGTTTTCCATATTACAAAATTAGCCCTAATTTTTCCAGACAACAGTAATCGAACATAATCCATTCCTCCGAGTTTGTTTATAATTGCCTCAATCTGTCCAAGTGTTACCTCTCCGTACTTCATATTTCCTCCTTCTTCCCAGCTGGTCACTGGAAAACTTCCCTCTGCCCGAGGTTATGGGGGTCGCATGTGCGACAAACAGCATGTTAAAGAACACTAGTGTTCACACTTTAGTGCACGCACATATATCCGTCAAGAGTTCAGAATTGCTTCAATTTTTTCTTTCATACTATTGAGTAATTCCTGTGTGTCTGCTTCAATGTTTACGCGTAAATACGGCTCCGTATTTGAGGGGCGCACATTGCACCACCATGTTGGATATACAATAGTAAGCCCGTCGAGTTCCTCTTGTTTTCCGTCCGCAAACGCGGTTTTCAGCTTTGCTGTCGCCGCAGCCTTATCCGCAACCGTAAAATTCAGTTCGCCTGATTGCGCGCGCACGCAATACTGTTGCGTGAGCTCCTGAATCGTTTTCCCGGTTTTTTCAAGCACTCCAAGCACACGCATAATCATCATCATACCGGAATCCATTCCCCAGAAATCGCGGAAATAAAAATGACCGGAAAGTTCCGCGCCGAATAGCGCATTATGCTCACGCATGAGCTTCTTAATAAATGCATGCCCCACTCTACTTTCTAGTATCGTGCCGCCATTATTCACTACGGTTTCATGCACTATCTTCGGCATTCTCACATCTGTAATAATTGGGCCAGCGCCAGCTTGCTCAAGAAGATCTTTTGCAATGAGCGATGCTATTGCATGCGACGGTATGCGCTTTCCTTCATTATCAAAGAAAAATACTCTATCGCCGTCACCATCAAGAGCAATGCCCATGTCGGCCTTCTGCGCAACAACTGCATCAACAAGATCGCGTGTATTCACATCTTTTAATGGATCAGCATCATGTGCTCTCACTGCACATGGGGCGAAACACAGTGGAATAACCTCTATATGCATGCGTTCTGCGACCTCAGACACTATCATGCCTGCTGGCCCACATGCGGCATCAACCGTGACACGAATCTTCGGTGCACGCGCGTCTTTGGTAAGAAAATCAGCGTATTTCTGGAGAAAATCGATGGCTTGTATATTGGGAGTAATCTCTGTTTTCTGCTCCCCTCCTGTATCTACAAGCGCCATCTCCTTAATTGTGGGAAGTCCCGACGCCTCCCCTATCGGCATCGCGGTTTTTCCCACGATTTTAAGTCCGTTATATTGTGGCGGGTTGTGCGACGCGGTCACCATAATACCGCCGTCTGCTTGAGAATCATGCGCGGCAAAATAAAACATCGGTGTCGTAGCGACCCCCGCATCGATCATTGCAACCCCTTCTTCAGCTAACCCTTTAATGACTGCTGCTTTTAATGAAGGCGAGGAGTCGCGGTTATCCATCGCAATGAGCATCTTTTTCGCATTCAAAAATTTTGCCGTTGCTTTTGCGATGCGATATGCGGCATCTTCATCACATTCCTGTGGATATAACCCCCGCACATCATACGCTTTAAAAATAGATTGGTTCATATACGTGATTACTATTATTCTGCATCTATAGTAGAGATACTACCATACGAATCAATAAAATATAATCTCCATGACTAGATGATCTTCCGGATAATATCCTTATTCTCTTCGATCTCCGAAATAAACATAATTGTTTTTGCGAGCTTTTCAACGTCATGTCGTATCAATGATCTGTGCCTTGCAAGCACATCTGACTTGGCGTGTTGTGTAGGCACAGTGCTCAATAGATCAGTTACAATAACCTTATAATTTCGCTTTGCCCTATCTTCTTTTTTGAATGGCACGAGAAACTCCTTTTTTTCGCCATACTTCTTTATCAACGCTTTTGATGGCTTCCGCGCATTGAAGATGACAAAATCAATGCGGTTTCCGCCAAGATACCTATTGATTACATCGACATAATCATCAAGCGTAAACCGCTCAGTATGTCCATTTTTATTCACCAAATTACAATTGAAAATAACTGTTGCTTTTGATGCGCGGATCGCATCAGCAACACCATGTACCAATAGATTAGGAATAATACTACAGTAAAAGTTGCCGGGACCGATAACGATAATATCAGCTTCTTTTATTTTTTTGACCGCATGAGGATTCACTTGCGCGCGTGGCTTGAGGTAGAGCCGCTTGATACCAACATCCTCGAGAACAAAGCTGTGGTTAATGGCGGCCTCTCCTTTAATCGTTTTTCCGTTTTTCAGATCAAGGAATAGATTTACCGCATCAGCGGTGACCGGAATAACCTCCCCTTTCACATTTAGAATCTTTACCGCCTCCTCCAGGCCCTCTAGGAACCCACCGTTTATTTTTTCAAGCGCGCTGAGCAGAAGATTACCAAAGCTATGGCCTTTGAGCGCACCATGCTCAAAGCGATAATTGATCAGTTGGCGCATCTGATCAGAAGAGTCAGAAAGTGCGACCAAACACTGCCGAATATCACCAGGCGGTAAAACACCAAGTTCATCGCGCAAAATGCCCGTTGACCCACCATCATCGGCCATAGAAACGATCGCGGAAAGATTTACCGGATGCCGCTTAAGGCCAGAGAGCAATACAAAGCTTCCTGTTCCTCCGCCAATTGTGACAATATTTTTCATTCTCCCTTAAATAACTCTTTTGCAATATCCCAGTATCGTTCGTCTCCTTTCAGTTTCTTCCAATACCACCATTCTGTTCCCCAAAGATAATATTCGTCAAAGCCGGCGTCTTTCGCATATGTAATGGTTTCTCTAAAATAGTCCGGCCCGAATATATCATCCTGCTCTGCATCGGTAAGTTGGGAGATAGGCTTTGGCCCCCATGGTTCCGCCTGCAGCTCTATTACTATGAATGGTTTTTGTTGATCGCTCAGAATACGACGCACTACCCATTCCTTGAATTTAAAATAACTTGGTGCAAGCGGGTACTCCACGACACCAAACCGTGGCCCAATGACTTTTGGATACACTTTCCGGTACATCGTTGTACCAAATGCATCCCCTTCCCGCGCGGCCTTATACCACAACCCGAACTCTCCTCCGTCTGTGGTTAGAACAGGGTGGGTTGCATCAAACAATCTTACCAGGGCAACCTCTTGTTCTAAGAAATTCACACCCCTCTTTGGGCAGTCACCAAATGCCAAATATGGTTCATTCTCCACCTGCCACATCGCTACCACGTCTCTGGTACGATACCGCTCAACAACAGCCGTTATATATGCACGCAATGCTTCTTCTCGTTTTTCTGTATCAAGATTTTTCGCCCACCCCGGAACATGACACTCAGGCCATCGAGGCGCCTTCATGCCAACCGCAAACACGACGCGAGCATTCGATTGCGCCGCCGCATCAAGCAACCAATCTGTTTCAGAAAAATCAAACACCCCCCTCTCTTTCTCAATGTCATCCCAATACGCAACAAGTCGCACCGCGGACGGATTCAATTCATGCATAAACGCCGTAAAATTCTCCTTCCAATCAAGTCCAAGATCGCGACTGAACTTCTGTGAAAATGTAGCGCCCCATGTGACCGGGCGTTCTGTATCTACGGGAATATTGTGCGCAAAATCCGCAAATGCGATCCACATAAAACCAGCACCAATAAAAAAAAGTGCGAGAAACTTTCCCACGAGCGCTTTTCCTTTAAAATGCTCGCCAAGTAAAACCCATGCGGCAATGAAAATAACTGCATATTTAATACTTTGTGTTGCCTCAACAAGCGCTGGATGCGCAAGAAAAATAGCAATATTTATGAGGATCGATCCTGCCGCCGCATATCCTCTGTTAAAGAGATACAGCATGTGATGCTTCGCATGATCGCGGTGAACCGCAGAAAATATCCTCCTCCGTACCGAAGGATTAATGAGAAAAAGCAATACACAAAACACTCCGCCGAGCTTTATCCAAAAGAACCCTTCAACGAACGTCCCTTGCAAAAACACATATTTTGAAAGGACGTTCGAAAATCCGAAAAATAGCGCGCTCACACACGCAAGCAAAGCGATCTTTTTTCGTAACTCCTTTTCTTCGGAAATAAAAAGCGCGAACCCACCCAACACCAGAAGCGCAAACCCAATGATGGCTGCGGCACTCAAGGGCTCATGGAGTACAAAAGATGCAGTAAGAAGTGTTGTTACGGGAGTAAGTCCGCCAATGAGTAACAGTGATTTTGATGCTTCGCCTTTATGCAATGACGCAAAAAGGAAATACATTGCAATAAGAAACAGCGCACCCGCAACAAGCGCCACACCTATTATGCTTAGTGGAAGCGCAAAGGAGCTAAACGGTAATAAAACCACCGCAAGCGCGCCAAGTACACCAAGCCAGAATGTGTATGCCAAAGGATTAAAAACGCTCCGCCTAAGAAGTATTTTATCAAACACCGCTGAGGTGCCAAGAATTATCTGCGCGATGATTGCAATAGGGAACCAACTCATGTAATGATAGAAACTAGAATTTAGGGATTAGAATCTAGAATAAGCGAATTTGTTTTGCAAATTTCAGCGTATGCGCGCGCGCTTGGCCGGATCTTTCTCTCCATAGTATTGTAATCTATTTCCACCAGTCCGAATCGCGGCCAAAACCCTTTATCCCACTCGAAATTATCCAACAAAGACCAATACAGATATCCGCGCACATCTACACCCTCGTCTATCGCTCTCGCGACACTCTTTAAGTTCTCTTTTATAAACCACTCTCTATATTTATCTTCTCTGTCAGCTAAGCCGTTTTCAGTCACATAGACCGGCTTATTATATTTCTTAATGCCAGTAAGAGTACGATACAGGGCTTCGGGATAAAGTTCCCATCCCATATCAGAAATTCTTTCATTATCATTTTTATTAAATCCGAAATTTATTCGATTATGGTGATAATTGTTCAAACCGATAAAATCTTGATATTTTTTTATAAAGTCAAAAAACAAAAAATTCCATAACCAATCAACTATATTTTTAAGCAGACGATTTATAAATCTACCCTTATATGCCTCAAAATAAACATTGTGCGCGGAAATTCCGATGTGTGATTCCGGATTAACTTCCTTGAGTATCCGGTAGGCGGAACGGTGCGCTCTAAGTAAATTCTTTACCACCAAAATAAAATAAAAAGGATTTTTATTCTGGGGAGGCCATGCCCCTTTTAAATAAGAATGGGAAGCATAAACAAGCGGTTCATTCAAAGTTATCCAAAATTTTACATCGTCTTTAAGCGCTAAAGCTACTTTTTCAGTATAACGATCAAAATATTCTACAACCTTTCCAGACCTCCAACCCCCTTTATCTTTAAGCCATATCGGTATAGGCCAATGCCAAAGAGTGACAAAGGGCTCAATACCGCAAGCTCTTAATGATGTAATAACTTTCTTATAATGCTCTATCTCTTTCTCATCAAACTCCCCTTCTCTCGGCTCTATCCGCGACCATTCTATAGAGAACCGATGCGCGGTGTGACCGAGCGACTGTGCGATATCAAAATCCTCCTCGTAACGATTATAGTGATCACACGCACGCCCGGAGATATAGTTTTCCGGGTCCTGCGCCTGCGCTTTAACGTCGTGCCAAATTGGCAAATGGCCGAATTTCTTTTCCGCCTCACGCGCGAGCCGATCTGCATTTCGCTTTTCCCATTCCGTCCAATCATTTGTATTGCCACCTTCCACCTGATGTGCGGCCGTCGCCGCACCCCAGAAAAACCCTTGTGGAAATTGCTCCTTTTTCATAAAAATGGTATCCTTAATGCTAGTAAATTCATTGTAATATGGACAGCCAAAGACT
>JANLHQ010000102.1 GCA_024654415.1 Candidatus Azambacteria bacterium
CACCATTTTTTCTTCCCGAAAAAATACTCCTGCTTCAACATTGTATTGAAATGAAAGAGAGTCGATGTTTTGAGAGCCGACCATGCCCTCTGTGTTGTCGATAAGCATTGCCTTCGCGTGATTCATTATTGGGGAGAGGTGAATAACGGCTCCAAGTGCGTGCAAGCGATGCATGTAGAAATAATTAACTCGGTTCATGTGCCACAGATCAGTGTACTCAGGGATGAGTATGTGTACTGCAACGCCGCGGAGTATCGCCTGATGGAGTGAGCCAACGAGCCACCGTTGTGGTGCGAAATATGGCGTGACAATTGTGATAGTTTTTTGAGCGTTGCGAATAGTTTCTTGATAATATTTTTTGACGAGCCGGCGGCTTTCCAGTTGCCAATGTTCGATGATCCATAGGCGCGTTTGATTGAGTCTTGTTTTTTTATTATTCCATAAAAGAATATGCGCATCTGTGCCGCCACACACCTGATACGTGCGAGCAAATGAGCGAATGATGCTTTTGACAATTGGCCCTTTCATGCGGATCTGCAGATCATTCCATTTTTTAAAAAGTTTATGGATATTCACGCCACCAACAAATGCAACCTCTTCATCAATGACAAGTATTTTTTTATGTGTGTGATGAAGCCAGTAGCTGAACAAGAATAACTCAACGCCAGCATCTCGTATGCGCTGAATAGTGGAAGGAGTTAACTCAGTGCTTCCATAAGCATCAATAATTACTCGTACCCGCACGCCCTCTTGTGCCTTTTGCGCGAGCATAGTGAAAAAGTCATGACCCACAGTGTTGTCGACAAAAATATACATCTCACAATAAATAGATGTTTTTGCCCCAGTTATTGCTTGTAGCATGCTGTCCCACGCCTTTTCCGAAGTGGTGTAAAATTTGTATTTCATGCATTAAAAACCAAGCGCATTGTATCAAGAATGGGTGTATATAGCTATGTTATTATAAGCTTTTTTCTTCCCTATATGTGTGGTATACTTTTCTTTTATCGGGCGTATAATAGCCGTATGATCGGATGGGAATACTACATATGAAAAAAACAAAAATAGTGGCGACCATCGGGCCAGCCACAGAATCAAAGGAGAAACTCAAAGAGCTTTTAAGGGACGGCATGAATGTCATGCGGATCAATTTTTCGCACGGGGATTTTGAAGAGCACGCACGAAAGGTGAATAACCTAAGAGCG
>JANLHQ010000106.1 GCA_024654415.1 Candidatus Azambacteria bacterium
ATCGAAGATGAACCTGCACAGCGTCAGGCACTTGAAAAGACCTTTCAAAAAGAAAAGTATACCGTGCACACCGCATCCAATGGACAGGAGGGATTTGAAAAAGCTAAAAATGAAAAGCCTGATATTATTTTGCTTGATGTTATTATGCCCATCATGGACGGCATGGCGACGCTTAAAAAAATAAATGCTGATGAGGACACGAAGCATATCCCCGTAATCATTCTCACTAATTTCGCGCTTCCTGAAAACATACACCCACTCATGGACCACGCGAAAGATTATTTTCTTACCAAGACCAACACACCCCTCAAAGATATCGTTGCCAAAGTAGCTACTATTTTCTCGTGAATATTTCACTCTCACAAAAAGCGCTCCTTCTATGCACACTGACGCTTGTTGTGAGCGGCGTTAGTTTGATACGATTTTCTACACATGCCCCAGTGCTTGCGCTTACACTAGCATTTGTAGTCATCACTTTTTCGCTCGTATTTAAAATGCTCTATGCCGCAATGAAAGAAATTCAATCGATTGCGCGCATCGCAAGCGACATCAGTAATGGAACATACACTATTATTACACCGATCAGCGGGGAAGAAACAATGAGTCCCATGATTGAAACATTCAATGCCCTAGCACAACGCCTCAAGCAACACGACCTACACCTGCGCCACAAATCATATCAGGCCACCGTATTAAAGGAGATATCTGAGCGTGTCACCACATCACTTGATGAAAACGAAGCAATGGAGATTATCGCAGGGTCTCTTGGCAGGGTTGTGCCCTATAATATTGTTTCTCATCTCACGCTCAACAGCGACGGCACAACATCTCTTACCTGTCATATGGAAGGATCTGTAAGCAAGGCGTTTGCGGAAGAAACAAAGCGTATCGCGTTTCGTGCGCTCACCGCGGTTAGTGGCGCTACCATCACAGATGAGCAGATTAAAAAAACAATATGCTTCGGTGCATTTTTTGACGACAATACACAGAATCCTGTGCGGTCATTCTTCACGCTTCCCGTATATGTTAGTGGCGTACTGGTGGGAGCTATCACCGTTACATCCTCAACCCCCAACCTTTATCAAGAAGAAGAGATCGGTGTTTTATACGCCGTCACAGAACAAACAGGAGCAATGCTCTCGAAAATTAAAACGCTCATCACTGAAGAATCAAATAAAATTCACTCCATGCTCTCGTCCATCAATGAAGGACTTATCATGGCGACCACCAGCCAGACGATTGCGATTATTAATGAAAAAGCAAAACAGATTATTGGTATTCCTCATCGTGATCACCCATCATTACTCGACGTCATTCAAGCACTCTATGGCATATTTGATTTTCGCGGCGCCATCGACCGCGTACTCTCCTCGAAGCACACAGAGCTGTTTCAGGAATTCACCGCAGAAAGCAACACATACAAAATCACCGCAAACCCGGTAAAAGAAAAAGGTGGAAATATTGTCGGCGTCGTATTTGTTTTTTCCGATGTCACCAAAGAAAAAGAGATCGACCGCATGAAGACCGAATTCATTTCCATCACGTCGCATCAACTCCGCACGCCGCTGTCTTCTATGAAATGGTTTTTAGAAATGCTCCTCAATAACGACGCAGGGGAGATGCCGGAAAAGCAACGCGGTATTGTAACTGATGTGTATAATTCCAATGAGCGCATCATTACGCTCGTAAATGATCTTCTTGATGTGTCACGCATTGAGGCGGGCAAGATGCAAAACGAGCCGACACCCACCAACCTCATTGAATTCCTCAAGAGTATGTTGCCGGAAGCTGAGCTACAGTTTAAGAAGCGAAAACAATTATTTGAGTTTCATCGCCCTGACACACTTCCGCGAGTCATGATTGACCCCAAGCTTGCATGGCAGGTGATTCAAAACCTTTTAAGCAACGCTTCAAAATATACGCCGGAAGGAGGAAAAATTTCTCTTGAGCTATCTCTTCAGAGCGATGCCATTCTTCTTACGGTCGCCGATAATGGGTATGGCATCCCTGAATTTCAACAACATCGGATATTCGAGAAGTTCTTCCGCGCCGACAACACCGCAAAAATGGAAGGCACCGGACTCGGGATGCATATCGCGCGGCAGATCACCGAAGCAATAGGAGGAAAAATATGGTTTGAATCATCAGAAGGAAAAGGTACTACATTTTATCTCTCCCTTCCGCTCACCGGCGACATACAAAAACAAAAAAGCTCTGTGCACGCGCCTGATGAAAATGATACAATGCCAATCATATGACATTTCAAGCCAAGCTCACCCTTCTTTTAACCACGCTCATCATTGCCCTTGTTGGCGGGCTTTTTTATGAGTTCGATTCTTCGATACAAGACTATTTAAAAGATACGGCGATCAAAAATTTTCATACCATCGTCGAAACAAGCGAAGGGGCATATTTTGCATTCGCCGATAAACTGCAGGCAAGAACACTTGACTGGAGCTCAGACGGATCCATTCGCAGTGCAACAGAAAAAATCCTTTTGCTCCCAGAAGGAGAAGAGCGTTCGACAGCTATACACACTATCTCTCAATACCTTCGTGAAGAAAAGTTGGGCTATGATCCCAGCATAAGTATTATTGATATTCTCGATGAGAACGGTATTGTCATTATTTCTTCACATCTCAACCGTCTTGGCATTAACGAAAAAGAGGAGGAGGAGGAATTCAACGCGCATCGCTTTTCCGAAGCGATTGGCTCACAGTTTCGCGAGGTGTTTATCACGAATGTCGTGCATGAACCTGATGAAGGCATGGAGCCAATGATCCATTCTGTTACGCGTATTTTTTCTACCATGAAAGATGCGAACGGAAGCCTCCTGCCGCTTAATGCGGTCATGCTTCTTCACTTTACTAATATCGATGAGCTCGGCAATATTCTCTCTGGCCAACAACAAGTCGATCAGGGTGCTCTCACTGGGAGAGTATTATTTGAATACTTGAAGACTGCGGATATTTATATGGTGAATAAAGATAATCTCATTGTGACTCCCTCACGGTTTATTGCTGATGCCGTACTGAAGCTTCGCGTGGACACCTATCCAGTAAAAGCATGCCTTGAGGAAGGACGCGAAGTGACAGGGGAGTATGCCGACTATCGCGGCATCATGGTGTTTGGCGCATCCATGTGCCTCACCCGCGACCACACGGTACTTATCGCGGAAGCACAGGTAGATGAAATATTAGCGCCATTAAAAGAGTTGCGTTTAAAAATGATTCTTGTAAGCGTTCTTATCGCAGGCATCGGCGCGCTCGGCGTTGCTTTGTTAAGTAATCGTTTTCTAAGAAACCTTACCTCTATCGCGACTGCAGCAAATGAAATCGTGCGAGGGAACATGTCTGTCCGTGTAAAAATAAAAGGACACGATGAAATCGGGAGGAAGAAGAGACTAAAAAGAAAAGCTCTGAAAATCATTAAA
>JANLHQ010000107.1 GCA_024654415.1 Candidatus Azambacteria bacterium
AAACAGCACGATTTTTTTAACTACGAAGCAAAGTATTCTGAAGAAACAGACCATGTGTGTCCTGGTAATTTTACTAAAGAAGAAAAGCAGGCGCTTGAGAAGGCGGCGCAATTTGCGCACAAAACACTCGGATTGAAGCATTACTCGCGTTCCGATTTTATCATTTCTCCCCGCGGAATCTATTTTCTTGAAGCCAATACGTTGCCGGGGCTTACCGGTGTGTCGCTGTTTCCAAAAGCGCTTAAGGCGGTTGGTGCAAACTTGTCCGAATTTATTGATCATGTGCTCACCCGCGCGCTTCATCGAAAATAAGGAATATTCTTTTTCGTGACAAGTACAGAATAAAACAACCCCGATGATATCGGGGTTGTTTTTGAAAGGCGCTTCAGAGTTATTTTGCACCAAGTTGGCGGAGTTTGTTTTTGAGAGCCGTTCGGATAGCTTCCGTATCTTCTCCTGCGCCCCTCTGTACTCGTTCTTCCTCCTTGAGAATATTTTTTACCACATCCTCGTTCATGGAACCCAACTTAAAGCCTGACATCACTTCGCTCACAAGCTCTTGGTTCTCTATATCCCTTGTCCATTCAAGGTGTGCCGCTCGATCGCTTTTAGGTCTTTTGTCGGCTGGTGCCTCGTTGTTTTGTGGTCTAAAAGACTCCATGGTCATTTTAAGTTAAGTAATAAATAACTTATAATATATTTTTTGTTGGTCGTAATTTTGTCTACGCTTGTGGACCCTAGCGGACTCGAACCGCTTGCCTCCTGAGTGCAAAACAGGTGCTCTACCAGATGAGCTAAGGGCCCATATATATCTTTTTCCAACTCCGGTCTCGACTTACCAAAACAGCTAAGGGCCCAATCATCAACCGGGAATAATCGTGCGTACATCATAAGCGCAATGTACAGTATGGGGATTATATCTTATTCATATATAATAGTAAATAGTTAAACTTGAACTCCTAACGGGATGAATAAACATATTTTACTAGAAAACGAATATATTCCTTACACACTCAAAAGAAGTCCTTGGGCGCGTCGAGTGCGCTTATCTGTGCATCGTGACGGCAGTGTTGTGGTAACTCTTCCATCAGGTGTCCTGGAAGTGTTTGCGGAGCAGTTTGTGCAAGAGAAATCATCTTGGATATGGAAGAAGATACAACATTTCAGACAACATAAAAATGCGAATGTTTTGCCCTCTGGCAAGGAAGATTATGCGAAGCACAAAAGCGAAGCTCTTACGTTGGTGAAAAACCGGATCGAGTATTTTAATAAAGAGTATGGATTTGCATATAATAAAATAAGCGTGAAAGATCAGAAAACTCGGTGGGGGAGTTGTTCCAAGAAAG
>JANLHQ010000013.1 GCA_024654415.1 Candidatus Azambacteria bacterium
ACATAGGGAGAGTATATTCGTCATATCGGTATCGTACGACTACCTCTCCGCCGATTCTTCATTCTTTGATTAGTGGTGCGGTTCAGATTTGAATTCGCGCACGCGCCCTTGACTTGCTACACTGGATATGCTATATTCATTGGCGTTATCAGGCATAGTGTTTGATACCTCTGTGGCATAGTGTCGCAGAGAACTTGCACATTGAAAGGAGAAAACGGTATGAAGCAGACACGGCAGAGCTACGAGAAAGCCGCAGAGCGTGGCCCGATGGCGATTGCCGTCAAAGTCATTCTCGTGGTCTTCGCGCTCGGCATCTTCGTCTCGGTCATCGGATACGGCCTCGGCTGGTTCGGTGAGGTGGCGAGGGTCACGCAGAAGGAATTCGGACCTCGCGCGATGCTCGAGAAGTACGAGTGGTTCAAGGACGCGGCCGCCCAGCTCGATAAGAAGCAGGCGGACATCACGGTCTACGACGGACGCATGACGGCGATGAACGAGACCTACAAAGATCTCGCTCGCCAGAAGTGGCCGCGCGAAGACCGCGAGCAGTACAACGTTTGGTCATCGGAAGTTGCCGGTGTCAAAGCGAACTACAACTCGCTCGCCGCCGAGTACAACGCGCAGATGGCCAAGTTCAACTGGCGTTTCGCCAATGTCGGCGAGCTCCCGAAGGGTGCGGATAAACCGCTCCCCCGCGAGTTCAAGTCGTACACCACCCAGTAACCCCAGAAACAAAAGAAAGGAGAAACGCAGATGAAGAAGACACTCGCAGTTCTCGCCTCGATTGTCGCGCTCGGTTTTTTTACCGGGTGCGATGTTCAGCCGAATGCTCAACCGCAGTCCGCTTCCGGCGTGAAGAAAGCCGAGGTGCACGTCCAAACAAATCCAGACGGTCTCACGACGGAACAGCAGAACATCAAGGACCGTTTGCTCGAGGACAACAAGTCCGGCTCCGTGAAGCACCTCTATGTCATCTCCGCCTACAGCGGGCAGGTCATCATCTACTCGACTGTGCGCGGCAAGGTGACGAGCGGAGGGAAGCGACTCACGGCGACAACAGTGACCGGAAGTGGGGAATGGCACGGAGACCACTTCGACGTTTCCATCGGGAACCAAACTCACCGAACGGCGGAAGTCCTTCAAGACGACGGCACCTACGGCCATTCGGCGGACTATCTTTACTGGTGGGACACAAAGGGTGTGTACCATCAGCACTACGTCTCTGGCGGCCAAATCGTTCACGTCTCCAACCAACCCCTTGCGGTCAAGGGAATCATCATCAACATGGAGATCACCCAGAAGCCCGAGGAGAAGTAGCGCGAGCCACGGCTCGCTCACCAGCACCTTGCGGATCAATTCGTTCATCACGAATCCCGCAAGGTGCTTTTCATTTTTTTTCAAAATCTCAAAGAACAATTTATTGCGAAAACAAATTTTTTCAGCTATTCTTTACTCGTATTTGTTTTCGTAATTATCAGCGCGAATTTTTCCGAAGCAAGGGTGCGGCGGAATTCCTCCCCCCAACCCACTCCTTCCGCCGCACCCGAGCGGTCAGGAATTTCTCAGGAAATGGTTTCGAGCCGTACGTAAAGATACACCATAAAAATCGGCATTACAATCATTATCGTTAAAGAGAGCTTCAATGGCCCCGTAAAAAATGCGGGGCTATTTTTTTGAGTTTTTGCGATGCGCGAGATATTCCAGCGCAAGCGGAATCAGGGAAACGAATATGATAAGCAGGACGATTGGCACAAGATAGCGCTCGAGGTTTGGAATAATACTGCCAAGGTAATACGCGATGCCAGTCACGCCAAGACCCCACAGCGCACCGCCAATAAGATTATAGGTGAGAAATGTTTTGTATCGCATGTGCCCGACGCCGGCAAATATCGGCGCAAATGTACGGACAATCGGGACAAAGCGGGCAAGAATGATTGTTTTACTACCATACTTCTCGTAAAAGATCTTCGTACGCTCAATGTTTTTTTTATTAAAAAATAGCGAATCTTCATTTTTAAATATCGCAGGACCAACTTTCCGCCCGAACATGTACCCGACGGTATCACCGAGGACCGCTCCTGCAAATACAAGCGGTGCGAGAATATAAAAATCAAGGAATCCTTGTGATGCTAATAGACCCGCGGTGAAGAGTAAGCTATCACCGGGGAAAAAGAATCCGAAAAATAGACCTGACTCTGCAAACACTATTGCAAAAATTCCTACATACCCAACTGTTTTTACAAGCTCAACGATATCAAACATGTCGTTTTTGTGTGCTGATTAATTTTCTTATTTCTTCTGCGACGATAATAGAAGATGCAACCGCGAGCGCGAAAGCCCAATCATACCATGAAAGCGATACCGTACGAAGTATTGTCTGCATAAACGGTGCGTATATCGCCATAACTTGGAGGCATATAACAAGTGCCGTTGCTCCCACAAGATACATATTGGAAAAAGGGTTTGTTCTAAAAATTGATGTGTTTTCTGATCGACAGTTCCATACGTTGAGCCATTGAAATGCGGCAAGCACCAGGAGTGTCATGGTCATTGCCTTTGGAAGATCATTTACATAGTATTCATTGAATACATAAAGCGAGCCGATCATCATAGGAATTGCCATTACGAACATACGGCGCACCATGAGTGAGTCAACGAGGTATTTCTTCGGACGTTCGAACGCTTTATTCAAAAGCCCTTTTTCTTTCGGGTCCATTGCAAGAGAAATATCAAGAAAGCCGTCAGTAACGAGATTCAGCCATAATATCTGCGCGCCGAGAAGAGGAAGTGGAAACCCAATAATAAGTGCTCCTGTAATAGTTAATACTTCACCTAGACTGGTGGAAAAAAGATATAATATTACTTTTTTTATAGTGTTATAAATCGCGCGTCCTTCTTCGATTGCAGCAACAATGGTGCTGAAATTATCATCGAGAAGCACAATGTCGGCTGCTTCTTTTGCAACATCAGTGCCGATCTTTCCCATCGCCACCCCAAGATCTGCCGCAACCAATGATGGCGCATCGTTGATGCCGTCGCCCGTCATTGCAATAACATCCCCGCGCTGTTTATATGCCTGTATGATGCGGAGTTTGTGATCAGGTGTTACGCGCGCAAACACAGAAACATTATCCAGCCGTTGTGAGAGCACGGTATCATCCATTGCCTCAACGTCCTCGCCGGTAAGAACAATATCTCCTTCCTTGAAGATGCCCGCCTCTTTTGCGATGGCGGTTGCGGTTATTTTATGATCCCCAGTGATAAGTACTACAAGCATGCCTGCCACTTGTGCTTGTGCAATTGCCTCTGGTACTTCTTCGCGGAGGCCATCTAGGATGCCATACATCCCCCCAAAGGTGAGCTTGGGGATATGATCATGCGTTTCAAATTTTGAATCACGAGGAAGCTCTGCAGTGCCAAAGGCGATAACCCGCATGCCGTTTTTAAGCATGGCAAAAAATGTCTTTTCAAGCTCATTTTTTGCCGCAAGCGTCAGTGGTTCTGCGTGACCGTCTGTATAAATCGCGTTTGAGAATGACATTACCACCTCGGGCGCACCAACCACGGTGATATATTGCCCCCCATCTTTTAAATGTGATGTTGCGTGATATTTTGTTTTGTAATCAAATGGTATCTCACTTATTTTTGGGGCTTCGTGTTCGAGCGCGCTTTTATTGAACCCGACCTTCTGCGCAAAAACCAGTAATGCCGCTTCTGTGGGGTCACCAGAGACGGCAAATGTCTTTGTTTCATCAATGAACATCGTGTGCGCATTTGCACAAAATGAAGCAACTTTCCCCGCATGTATCAATTCAGGGTGAGCGAGGGGGTCTACGGTATCATCGCCAAGCTTAATATTACCATTGGGATCATAGCCGACCCCTGACACCTCAAAGTGCTTGCCATCAATAAAGACTTCCTTTAGCACCATTTCATTTTTAGTAATAGTACCGGTTTTGTCGACGGCAATTATGCGTGCGTGTCCAAGTGCCTCAACTGCTTGTAGATTTTTCACAACCGCATTGCGTTTTGCCATTCTAAATACTCCACTTGCAAGTACAATGGTCATTACGATAGGGAGGCCCTCGGGGATAATCGACACCGCCAAAGAGACAGAAGTGGTAAACATCTCAATCCCTGATTTTCCTATGGAAACTCCAATAAAAAAGAACCCCCCGACAATGATCCCCGCTACCACAACAATAAGGCGGGAAAGGTAGCGCACACTTGCTTTGAGTGGGATTTCTGCATCGATTAGTGCGATGGATTGACTGATTTTGCCAATGACAGTGTCGTTTCCAGTTGCCACAACCACCCCTCTGCCGTTGCCAGCCATAACATAGGTGCCCTTAAACACCATATTTTGCTGATCGGAAACGGGGAGATTCTCGGTGGGGATCGCATCGACTATTTTATGAACCGGGTGTGATTCTCCGGTAAGTGATGCTTCGGCAATCGCAAGATTCGCTGACTCCAGTATGCGAGCATCGGCAGCTATCTTTTCTCCCTCCTGTAGAATAAGGATATCTCCCGGTACAATATCAGTGTCAGGAATAATAACCTCTTTTCCATCGCGTAGTACGGTCGCATCCGTTTGCACAAATCGCTTGAGCGCAGAAAGTGTATTCTGCGCTTTTCCCTCTTGGATAACTCCGACGATCGAGTTAAATAGAAGGACAAAAAAAATAACTCCAGCATCAATAAATTCTCCAAGAAAAAAAACGACTACACCAGCGGCAACGAGGATAAAAATAAGTGGGCTTTTGAACTGACGCAAAAACAGCACGAAGAGCGTGTCGGTCTTACCCTCTGCTACTTTATTTTTTCCGTGTATAAGGAGTTGGCTCTCAACTTGCGTCGTCGTGAGCCCTTCGCTTATATTTGTCTGCAGTTTTTTTTCTACATCAGGGAGCGAAAGGTCATACCACATAATAGGATGAATGGCGATAAGGATCGCCGAGGGTTATATGCTCGGGGTGAGCTGTTTCCGATAAATATCAAGGAGTGCAAAAAGAAGACTCAAAAGAAGTGGGCCAATGAGAAAACCGGCAGGGCCAAAAAACGAAAGTCCTCCCAAAACAGAAAAAAGAATAAGTAACGGATGAATACGAATGCCCCGTGAAAGAAGTTTTGGCGTAAGGATGTTGTCGACAAGGCCGACTGCCGTCGCGCCCCAAACCAGCAACCCTAGCGCAGAGAGTGTATCGCCGAAGATAAACAGGTAAAGAACAGCAGGGAATACGATAAGCGTTGTTCCGATGAATGGAATAAGCGCTGCAATTGCGGCAACAGAACCCCAGAGTGCGCCATTTGGAACACCAAAGATATAAAATCCTACGCTTACGAGGACGCCCTGTACGAGCGCTACCACGAGCGTCCCCCATATGACAGAGTGGACTGCTTGAGCGAGCTTGTTAAAGATATCTCTATCGTCAGTATCTTTCAGTGGACTCAGGGTGATAAGCACCTCCTCGAGCTTTTTGCCGTCCTTGAGTAGGTAATATAACGCAAGCATACTTAGCACAAAGCCAATAATGACGCTCGTTACGCCAGAGAATATGACACCTAATTTTCCAACGATCCATCCAAGGAGTTGTTCGAGTGATTGATCGATATCAATCACTGCATTAGGAGAGACTAGGCGCACCTTCTCTTGAACAACCTGTATGGTTTCCTGTATAAATGATGTTCCTTTTCCATCATTTGTGATGCTCAGATATAATCCCCCCGCCTGTTTCACGACTGTCGCTCCAAACAAGAAAAGAGGAATAAAAATAATCAGCAGCGCGATTAAAACCGTGATAAGCGAAGCAAGTGATTCATATGGTGGTATAATACGTAATATCCGCTGATAGAGTGGATATAGTACAACCGCGAGCGTGCCAGATATGATGATGACTGTAAGGTAGGGCATCAATACGAAAAGCACGAGAGCTCCTATCCCAAGCAGGAGGCTTAAGAAAAAGAATGTTTGTAGTCTTTGGCTGTCCATATTACAATGAATTTACTAGCATTAAGGATACCATTTTTATGAAAAAGGAGCAATTTCCACAAGGGTTTTTCTGGGGTGCGGC
>JANLHQ010000015.1 GCA_024654415.1 Candidatus Azambacteria bacterium
ATGAATTCTTTATTAAAAAAACTGCCGCAGCAACCGGTACTGATACCGCTACGCTGAAAGACGCTATCCGTATCTATCGACGAACACAACGCAAAAAAACTCCCAGCGCAAAACTGAACACGCCGACCGTCAATGAACATAGACTTGAGGATTATGTGATTGCTCTCATTGTTCAGTCTCCTCAGCCAGCAGAGACGATAGTAACTGCTCTGAAACACCTCGACCGAACCAGCTTTACCCAGCCGGCAACCAGTGAGCTGATACAAGAACTGAAAACCTACCTCGCCAACCATGAATCATTGCCAACCGGCGACGCGTATATCAGCAATCCCTCGCTGCGTCCCCTCTTTAACCGGGCGTTTCTCATTCGTGTCCCCCTTGAACCATCACGTATTAACACTGAGCTAAAAAAAATCTCACTGACGCTTAAGAAACAGATGCTCCATAAGCGTATACAGGATTCACCTGACCCCGAAGAAACGAAAAAGCTGGTTACCGCCCTACGATCAGTAGAAAAAGAGCTCTCAGTAGTGTAAAATTGACGCATGGCAGTCCACTCCACCTTTAGTCTTACTGATTTTCCTAAAAACGTTCAAAAACTGATAAATGAGGGTAAAGATACCGGATTTATCATCATGGATGATATTTTAGGGGTCTATCGCTACCCCGAAAGGAATGTAGAGGAACTTGATCATTTATTTAATTACCTGCTTCAGCATAAGGTTGATGTGTTTGAAAATGTATCGACTCGCGAAGAACAGGAGGCGAGCAAAAGCACTGAGGAGATTGAGCGCGAACTCGAGAATATGGTTGCGCTGAATCGTGGTGAGTCGCTTGATCCTATTAAAATGTATCTGAAGGAAATTGGTATGCATAAATTGCTTACCTTTAATGAAGAAATTGAGCTGGCAAAGCGCTATGAAAAAGACAGTGATGAAGCACGTGAAAAATTAATTGTTTCAAATCTTCGATTAGTGGTGTCGGTCGCTAAAAAGCATATCGGCCGCGGACTCTCATTTCTTGATCTTATCCAAGAAGGTAACCAAGGACTAATGAAGGCGGTTGAAAAATATGATTGGCGCCGTGGATTTAAATTCAGTACCTATGCAACGTGGTGGATTCGTCAAGCCATTACGCGCGCCATTGCTGACCAATCACGCACGATCCGCATTCCCGTACATATGGTTGAAAGCATTAACAAGCTCTACAAGGCGCAGCGCAAACTGACCCAAAGCCTTAATCGCACACCGACCGTTGAAGAACTGAGCAAAGAGTTGATCATTCCCAAAGATGATGTAAAAAATCTCTTTAAGATTTCACAGCGAACCACTTCCCTGTCAACCGCCATAAATGATGAGGAAGATGCCACGCTTGAGGACTTTATCAAAGACCCCAATCAAAGCAGCATTTATGAAAATGTCAGCAATAAATTTATTAAGGAATATCTTTTTGAAGTGCTGGATACCCTGACCCCTCGGGAACGGAAAGTGTTGGTGCTGCGCTATGGACTTGAGGACGGTAAGCCGCGCACATTAGAGGAAGTCGGCCGTCAATTCAGTGTTACCCGCGAGCGTAGTCGACAAATCGCGGCAAAAGCGGTACGAAAACTCAAGCACCCATCGAGGGCTAAAAAACTGAAAGACCTGCTTTAATCCATATCAATAACTATGCTTCCTTTCGGAAGCGTGGGTACACTTTCACGATGTGCGGTAGT
>JANLHQ010000044.1 GCA_024654415.1 Candidatus Azambacteria bacterium
TTCGGAGGGAATGTGGGGATCAAAAACACAAACCCAACAAGAGACCTGGAAATAGGAGATGGCACGGGAGAAGCATGGATAAAGCTTAGCTCCGGCCCAACCAGTCTTGCCGGCCTAGAGTTTTCCGGCGCTAATATGTGGAAACTAGAGAGATACGCTGACGACACGTTAAGGGTCACAAAAATGGGCGTTGGGCATCCCATCGTTATTGAGCCGACTGATGGCAACGTTGGCATTGGGATGGTGCCGGCCTCTGGATATAAGCTCGATGTTGCTGGTCAGATACATTCCTCAAGCGGAGGAATTGTGTTTCCCGATGGAACGACGCAAACGACCGCAGCGGCAACAGGAGGGCTTTTAATGCGCGCCATTCATACTTTTAAAGACTGCGTTGTGGGAGGTGGTCTGGTACATACCATAGATGAAGGAAAAAGCATTTGCCGTTTTTCTGGTCTCCCCGCAGGGTGGACGCCTTATCCGACAAATTGGACAACAACAACGAGTGTACATTGTGTGGATACAAAAGGCGCCCCCCAAGGATGGGAGCCGAAATATGGAACGACAGAGTGTGATACGGGAGGACATTCTTTTGCTGATCTGCCGGTAGAATCATGTACATCTGTTTCAACTGGTCAACAGTGTTGGTATGAGGGGTGGTTTGGAGCCAATAAGGTATGCGGTTATGTTAAGACAAGTACGACTTGCTACGCTACGATTACAGAAAGAGGTGGATATTAAATGAGTATTATGAGGAAAAGTTTCTATAAAAACCCGCCGCGATAAATGCGGCGGGTTTTTGACTAGTAAGGCGGCATTTCTGATGATATAATGGCACGTAATGGCGCAAATCATATTTTTCATTTCTATTGTGGCACTCGTGGTGCTTAGTGCGGGCACTGTGGTTGTGGTATTTCACTTTTTTCAATATCGTTTAAAAAAAGACAAGCATCGGCGGATGATAGCGTTGTTTTTAGTGGGATCTCTTTTGCTGTTCTTTCTAGAGCTTGTAATGCTTCTTGGTGCGGATTGGTCAGCAATCAATGAAGTAATAGGGGAGTATTTTTTCAAAAATTCTTTATGATTGCTTTTCGTGAAGGAGAAAAGATGCTTACATTGTATCGCCGGCATGGACTTATTCTTGCCGCTGAGTTGGCGCCGATCATTCTTTTTGCGATTGTGCTGATTGGTGTTGGGGTTTTTGCGATCGAGCAAATACCAAGCGAAGTTGCCTCATTGCGTATACTAGGGTTGCTCGGTATATTGTTTTTTTTACACCTTCTCTGGATCGCGTTATTCGTTGTGCTTGCCGATTTCTTTCTTGATGTATGGGTGCTTACCGATCAGCGCGTTATTGCAATAGAGCAACGAGGGCTTTTTGCGCGCACGGTGTCGGAATTTGACCTGTCGCGTATCCAGGATGTGACAATCGAGGTTCATGGTATTATTCCAACACTGTTTGACTACGGCAACCTTATTGCGCGTACTGCAAGTGAGCACGAGGATTTTGTATTTAAGCAGGTAGGATCCCCTCATAAAGTAAAAGATGCATTAATTCAAGCGGCTTCGGCTCAGCGCAATGATACGCTCGCCACAATCGCGAAACAGATGGACATCACATTATGAAAATGTATTTAGAATCAATGAAAAATGAGTAAGATGCGAAGTTTTGGAGCTTGGGAAAACCGCAGATATGCTTATTGCATATTGAGGATTTTCCCGAGTGAAAAACGAGCAGGTTGCCATTTTTCGTGATTATAAGTGCGAGTTCATAATGTAATGTCCATACACAAATATAAACATATGATTGAAGATGTAATCAATAAGTTTCCCGAGCAGTTTACATACGAGCCAGAGATTCACAATGGCGAGCATCTCCCGAAGGCGCATGCGTACATTGTTGCCGGTATGGGTGGGTCCGCGCTTGCGGCGGAGCTGCTGCGCGCGCGAGATAGTGAGCGAGAAATACTTATTCATCGCGGATATGGCTTACCGAGAGTAAGCGAAAGCGTGTTGAAGCGCAGCGTGTTCATCGCAATCTCATATTCCGGAAATACCGAAGAAACACTCGATGCATTTATCAAGGCACATGCACAAGGGATGAGTGTGGCGGTAATCGCAAGTGGCGGCAAGCTTATTGAGCTCGCGCAGGAGCATGAGGTTCCATATATCCAGATACCCAATACAGGCATTCAGCCGCGGCATGCAAATGGTTTTGTCTTAAAAGCATTAATGAAGCTCATGGGGGACGAAGATGGGCTTACTGATGTCGGCACACTTATTGCCCTGCTTGATCCTTCGCGGTATCAAGAAGAAGGAAAGGCGCTTGCAGTAAAACTGAAGGGAAAAGTGCCGGTGATATATGCGTCAGCAGAAAATGGCGCGATCGCGTATAACTGGAAAATCAAGTTCAATGAAAGTGCAAAAATACCTGCATTTCACAATGTGTTTTCGGAGCTCAATCATAATGAAATGACAGGGTTTGATATTATCGACTCTACGAAACCACTTTCGAATGTATTTCACTTTATTTTCCTTACTGATGAAAATGACCATCCGCGTATCGTAAAACGAATGGAATTGACGAAACAATTATATACCGATCGCGGACTTTCAGTGGAAGCGGTGAAGGTGGAGGGGGAGTCAGCGTGGCACGGTGTGTTTGCATCGCTTGTGCTTGCGGATTGGACGGCGTATTATTGTGCATTACAGTATGGTACAGAGCCAGAACAAGTCCCAATGGTTGAGGAGTTTAAAAAAATGATGGAATAATTAAATAAAATTCTATGTATCTTCTTTTTGATATCGGGGGGACGAATATGCGCATCGCCATATCGCGCGATGGGGAAACTATTGTTGACCAAAAAATGGTTCCTACGCCTGCGGATTTTGAAGAGGGGATGAGGGTATTTAAAAAAACCGCACATGAGTTGTGTGGCGATATCCCTGCTACCGTCGCATCAGGAGGCGTTCCCGGAATCCTCAATAAGGAAAAAGCCGTACTCTTAAGCGCGCCGAACCTCAAAAAGTGGGAAGATAAACCTTTGAGAGAAGCGCTTGAAAGGACACTTGATGTTCCTGTATATCTTGAAAATGACGCCGCACTCGCGGGGCTTGGCGAGGCCGTATTTGGGGCTGGAAAAGATAAACACATTGTTGCTTATTTCACGGTAAGCACTGGTGTTGGTGGTGCTCGTGTGGTAGATGGGCGGCTGGATGTGGGCGCATTCGGGTTTGAGCCACATCGACAGATTGTGGATGGCACGCATACGCTTGGGCATTATATTTCCGGCAATGGGATAAAGAAGCGGTATGGTAAATTACCAGAGGATCTCGATGAGCCTGCGGCATGGGAAGAGGCGGCAAAATGGCTAGCAATAGGCGTGAATAATGCGATTGCGTTGTGGTCGCCCGAAGTATTTGTATTAGGCGGTGCAGTAATGCGAAATCGTATTTCTATTGAAAATGTAAAGAATCAGGTGGTAGGGTTTGGTAATTTTCCTGAATTTCCCGAAATTGTTGCGGCGCAATTAGGAGATGCGTCCGGCCTCTATGGTGCGCTTGCATTGGTGCGTTCTCTTCAGAAATAATATGAAAAAGCTGGTTGCGCCACGCACTGTTATTGCACGAAAAGCGAAAGCAGTGAAGATTGTGCGCGCGCTGAAGAAACTTTTTCCAAAAGCTAGGATGGCATTGCGGTATTCTAATAATTGGGAGCTTTTAGTTGCGGTGGTACTCTCAGCGCAATGCACCGATAAAAAAGTAAACGAAGTAACAGAAAAGCTTTTTAAAAAGTATAAGACGCTTAACGAATATGCGGATGCAGACCCAAAAGAATTCGAAAAAGATATTCATGCCACTGGATTTTTTCGTAATAAAACAAAAAGCATATTGAGGGCAGCGAATATGATACGAGCTGATTTTGGCGGAGAGATTCCTCACACAATGGAAGAATTAGTGCGCGTGCCTGGTGTGGCGCGTAAAACTGCGAATATTGTACTTGGCAACGCGTATGGTATCGTGGTGGGCATCGCGGTGGATACCCACGTCATACGACTCTCGCGCCTACTTGGCTTAACCGACCACACTGACCCGGTAAACATAGAGCGTGACTTGATGCAGATACTTCCCAAGGAAGAATGGCTTGCATTTACCTATCGACTAATCGAGTACGGACGAAAGTATTGTTCAGCACGAAAGCATGAGCATGCGGCATGCCCATTGAGTGCAATAAAATAAAACGAAATGCGTTTTTTCATCAATCAGCCAATTGCAAAAGGGGCAAAGATTAGCATTACCGATACGGGTATGCGGCATCAGCTTGTAAATGTGTTGCGGCGCAAGACAGGCGACACGATAATCGTGCTTGACGGGAAAGGGAATGAAGCTGATGCGGTAATACAAAGTATTACAAAAGACGAGGTGGTGGTAACTGTCGGCGTGTGTGGGAAAAACAAGAATGAGTCAAAATATCCCGTGACGCTCTATCAGAGCGTACTCAAAAAAGACAATATGGAGATTGTGTTTGAAAAATGCACGGAAGTCGGCGTATCGCGGTTTGTTCCCATGCTTTCTGAGCACTCAGTAAAACAAGGAGTTAATTTTATACGCGCGCGAAAGATCGTACAGGAGGCAGCTGAGCAATCACGACGAGGGGTAATTCCGGAGATCAGTGAGACCCACTCATTTAACGATGCGGTCAAAGAAGCTCAAAGCAGTGGTGCAATATGTGTGATTGCACATAACGAAGGGGAGATAGAGCACATAGGGGATTTTGCGCGCGCACATGACCTTTCAGGCGGTATAAATGTATGTATAGGCCCTGAGGGAGGATTTAGTGATGCAGAGATAGTGTACGCTTCCCAAAACGGGTTTCATATCGTATCGTTGGGAAAGAGGACATTGCGGGCAGAAACTGCCGCAATTGTTGCGTGTTTCTCGGTGGCTGAGTAACAATTCCTCTCCATACTTCTTTCTTGCCCCGTCATTTATTATACTACAATAAAGAAGACGGGATTGCTGTTTGTTGCCAATCGCTACGCTCTTGGACAAACAGGGAATATCTTAACGGAAGCGCAGCCCTTCATTGCTTGTTGTTCTTATAGAAGGGCGCGAGAGGATTAAAGAAAGAATTATAGAGAGGAATTACAGTAATTATCTTCTAGCTTTTATTTATGTTATTTGGCGCTCATGTTTCCATTGCGGGAGGAATAGATAAGGCACCCGAACGGGCGGCTGAGTTTGGCTGTGAGGTATTTCAAATATTTTCGCGTTCTCCGCAGGGCGGCCCGCCACCCGAGTTGACGAGCGACCTTGTTGTACGGCTACAGGAAAATATAAAAAAATATGGGCAAAAGGAGTTTTATGTGCACACCCCATATATTATCAATCTTGCTTCTACAGAAAAGCGTATCGAAGAGAGTTCGGTGCGTCTTATTAAAGAAGACCTCGCGCGCGCAAGCACGCTGGGGGCCCGCTATGTAATGACGCACGTGGGCTCGGCAAAAGATGGTGATAAGAATGGGGCAAACAAAAAAGTCGCGGAAAATTTAAAAAGAATCCTTGATGGCAAGCATACCACAGAGCTTCTTATTGAGATGTCGGCTGGTGCGGGAGGAATCATTGGCGATACGTTCGAGGATCTTGCCTTTTTTATCCACGAGTTACACGGGTATACAGTAGGAATTTGTTTTGATACAGCGCATATGTTTGCATCAGGCTATGATATTAGAGACGAGGCACACGTACAGGAAACACTCAATGCGTTTGATCGTATCGTTGGGATCTCACATTTGAAGCTTTCGCATTGTAATGATTCAAAAGTGGGCTTGGGAGAGAAAAAGGATAGGCATGAGCATTTGGGAGACGGCCTGATAGGTATCGCGGGGTTTGCAGCGCTTGTGAAAGAGCCGCGATTAAACATGATAAACTTTGTATGCGAAACGGAGCACGATAAAGTTGCGCAAGATATTAGCATTTTGAAGGAATTCAGAACAAAATGGGAGCGATAACATTTTCAATA
>JANLHQ010000017.1 GCA_024654415.1 Candidatus Azambacteria bacterium
TGAGCGGCACTTGATTTTATTTAATTTTTGTGGTACTTTTGCCTTGTGATACTCACGCCCGCGAGGGCTTTTTATATTATGAACATCCGCAATATCGCCATTATCGCTCACGTAGACCACGGCAAAACAACGCTCGTGGACGCTTTGCTTAAACAATCAGAGGCATTCAAGCTCAAAGGAGATGCTGCACAGAGTCTTATTATGGATTCAAATGCGATTGAACGAGAGCGCGGTATTACTATTTTTTCAAAAAACGCATCTATCCGGTATCACGATGTGAAGATAAATATTGTGGACACACCGGGACACGCCGATTTTGGTGGTGAGGTTGAGCGCATTATGCGTATGGTGGACGGTGTATTGCTTGTGGTAGACGCCAAGGAGGGTCCGATGCCGCAGACGAAATTCGTATTACGCAAAGCAATTCAAGCGGGCCACTCCGCAATCGTTGTAGTAAATAAAATAGATAAGCCAGACGCGCGACCGGCGTGGGCACTTGAGCGAACCTACGATCTTTTTATCGAGCTTGGTGCAACTGATGAGCAGATTGAGTTTCCTGTCATTTATGCTTCTGCCATGCAGGGCAAGGCAGGGACAGAGGCGGATCTCGCCGCAATGACAAGTGTTCAGCCATTGTTTGAATCGATTGTGAAATATTTTCCTGCGCCAGCAGTTGATGCGAGCAAACCATTGCAAATGCTTACCGTGAACCTAGTTTATGATAATTATAAGGGCAAGATCGCTGTAGGAAGGTTATATGCGGGGACGCTCCGTAAGGGAGCGCAGGTTGCGCATATTGATCGAAAGGGGAATATAAAAAAGGTACAGCTCAGCAGTGTGATGTTGTTTGATGGGCTTGCACGCATAGAGGTAGATGAGGCGACCGCAGGTGAGATTGTGGCAATTGCGGGTATTCCTGATATTTCTATCGGTGAAACGATTGCTGATGTAGCAAATCCGATACCATTACCAATAATCGCAATCGATGAGCCGACGATCAAAATGACGTTTGGCGTAAATACTTCTCCGGTGTCTGGTAAGGAGGGGCAATATTGTACGTCGCGCAATTTAAAAGAAAGACTTGAGCATGAGCTTGAAACTGATGTTGCTCTCGCGGTTTCCCCGACTGACTCCGCAGATAAGTGGGTGGTAGCAGGGCGTGGAGAACTGCATCTTGCAATCCTTATTGAAAAGATGCGCCGTGAAGGATATGAGCTCGAAGTTTCAAAGCCGGAAGTGATTTTCAAAGAAGAAGAGAAAAAAGTCATGGAGCCAATCGAACTTGTTTCTATCGAGGTACCTGAGCAATTTTCAGGGACAGTGATCGAAATAATGGGAAAGCGTCTCGGCTTGATGAAAGATATGCGCGTTGACCGAAATGTGGCGTTTTTGGATTTTGCAGTGCCAACACGTGGGCTTATTGGCATCCGTAATAAATTTCTTACCGCGACAAAAGGAACAGGTATTTTTAATACAATTTTCTTAGGATACGAGCCGTTTAAGGGTCCGCTTGAAGCAGGCGCTCGCGGCTCGTTGATTTCTTCCGAGACGGGTACATCGACAGCATATTCGATGATGAATGTACAAGGACGAGGTACTCTTTTTATTGTTCCGGCAACGCCAGTGTATGCTGGTATGATTGTAGGAGAAAATGCGAAAGCCGAGGATCTTACGGTGAACGTCTGTAAAGCGAAAGAGCTGACGAACTTTAGAACAACAATCGTTGGTGTTGGCGAGCATATGGACGTGCCACACATCATGGGGCTTGAGGATGCGCTTGATTATATTAGTGATGATGAACTCGTAGAAATAACGCCAAAAAATATCCGCCTTCGCAAGAAACTTCTTACAGAGGCTGACCGACGTAGGGTAAGAAAAGGATAAATTATAGTTGACGCGCTGTATCCTTTTTGGTACACAGGGAATAGCGGAACATTGAAAATAAGGTACAGTCACGGAGCGCCACACAACTAAGAAGGAGGCGTGCTATGAACACGAACAGATATTATCAAGCACTCGGCCAGGAAAAAGCTCATGAGATTTGCGCGATGCATGGGTTATCATCTAATGATGAAAGGGTGGTGCGAGAGATCTTTTCCCGCTGGGACTGCATCGACATGTCTCTCGGTGAAGAGGACTTGGGAACTAGAAATGATGTAAAATGCATCATCGCGAATAATACGATGGCGGGGAAGCGAAACAAGCACCTAATTACTAAGGCAATCGCGATTATTCATGGTGAATTTAAACAAATTGAGGCTGCGGTACAGCAGTTGGATATGTACAAGATGATTGGCGACCTGCATTAAGTGGGTGCATAAGTCCCTCGATGAACGAGGGACTTATTTTTTTATATACCTTGTCCTTGCGCGCGTGCAAGAGTATTATATGTGCATTAATGAATTCAATAATCTGAATATATGACACGACGTGAATTAGAGATCAATGGTATTAAGTGGATCTACATTAATAAGCCATCTCCTAAAGACATTGAGCAGATCAATGAGGTTTATCCATTCCATCCACTAGTGATGGAATCAATCGTTGCGCCGACATTTCATCCGTTCATCGAGGACTTTAAGGGGCACCTCTTTCTTATTTTACATTTCCCGATTATTTATCCCGGGCATCAGGCAAACAAGATCGCAGAGATTGACTTTTTAATCACTGAAAAGACTTTAGTGACCATCACGTATATTGATTTTCCGCGTTTTGACCAATTATTTCGCACACTGCAAGAGGACGGCAAATTACAAGAGCAATTTGCAAGAATGCATACCGGATTTCTTTTGTATTATATTATTGACCGCTTGTTTCAGGCGCACATGAAAGATCTCGATTTCCTTGAAAAGGAAGTGACACGCATCGAAGATAAAATTTTTGAGAAGCACGGCCGGCTTACCATTGAGGATATTTCAAACGTGCGTCGTGACATTGTTGATTTTCGTCGACCGCTGAAGTATCAGCTTTCTGCGCTTGCGTCATTCCGAGATAAGGCAGAGCGGTTTTTCGGAAAAGACTTCACCCCGTATCTTTTAGATCTTTCAGTGAATGAAGAGCGTATTATTACTCTAATTGAAAATCAAAAGGAAATGATGGATGTGCTCTATGAAACACAAACATCGCTGATGGCTGATCACATCTCACAAATCATGCGGGTGCTCACTATTTTTTCCGCAATCGTTCTCCCGCTCTCGTTAGTAACATCAATTTGGGGCATGAATCACGCCGCGATGCCATTGCGCGATGGACCGTTTTCATTTTGGATTGTTATAATTCTTATGACGATTGTTGGCGTGGGGTTGATGTTATTTTTCCGTAAAAAAAGGTGGTTATAATATTTTAACATGTATTCCTGGGCTTTTTTCGCACTACTGTCTGCTGGGTTTGCCGCATTGGTGGCAATATTTGGCAAGATAGGGCTTACGGGGGTAGATACAACACTCGCGACCACCGTGCGCGCCGCGATTATGGCCGCGCTTCTTATTGCAATTTCTTTTGCATTGGGAAAGGCAGGCATGCTTTCCACCCTCTCTGGAAAAGCACTTGTATTTATCGCGCTGTCGGGTGTGGCGGGGGCGCTTTCATGGCTTTTTTATTTTTTTGCATTGCAGAAGGGCCCAGCATCAGGCGTTGCGGCACTTGATCGCTTGAGCGTAGTGTTTGTGCTGGTGCTCGCTGTCTTCTTTTTAGGTGAGCATTTCACGCTAAAGGCAGTGGCAGGCGCGCTGTTGGTAGTTGGCGGAGCAATTTTGATGAGTTTATAATACGAGCAAAAATGTGGTATAATTTTGACATAATATCATAATAAAAAACGTATGAATGAACAGATAAAAAATACACTTGGCGGGGTAATGATTATTGTTGCGGTGATGGTGACATTTGCGGTAGCAAGCTATGTCGTGACGTACTCGAAATCAATTGATCCATCGTCATTCCGGAGCTTTTCGGTTTCCGGAGATGGAAAGTCTGTGGGCGTGCCTGATGTGGCGCAAGTTACGTTCAGCGTTATTACAGAGGGCGGGAAGGATATCGGAAAGCTTCAGCAGGAAAACACCGGGAAGGTAAATGCAATTAATACATTTACCAAAGAACAAGGTATTGGCGATAAAGATATTCGTACGCAAAATTATAATATCGATCCGCGGTATCAGTATTTTTCATGTCCTCAAGACGGAGGTGCATGTCCTCCTGCACAAATCGTAGGATATACTATTAATCAATCAGTGCAGGTAAAGATACGTGATTTTACAAAGATAGGGCCATTGCTTTCTGGAATGGTGCAGAAAGGAGCAAATGCTGTTTCTCAATTGACGTTCGCCATTGATGATCCGACTAGTGTGCAGAATGACGCGCGAGCAGAAGCGATAGTCAAAGCTCGGCAAAAGGCAGAGGGTCTTGCTGTGGCTGGTGGGTTCAGGATTGGAAAATTGCTCTCCATAGAAGAATATTCATCTGCGCCCCCAACACCATATCCGATGTATGAGCGAGCAATGGGAGGCGGTGGCGGCGCACCTTCTATTGAGCCCGGTTCGCAAGAAGTGTCAGTGAGCGTGACACTGCGGTACGAAATTAAATAAGGTAACGTTACTATTTTTTAATGCGAATCCGAGTAGATGCTTGGGTTCGCATTATTATTATGAGTCGATTAAAAAAACTTGCTCCTGCATTTTTCCAACAACCGACACTTGATGTTGCGCGCAGTTTACTTGGCAAATATCTTGTCGTGAAACGTGGGGATGTGATACTTTCTGGAAAAATAGTTGAGACAGAAGCGTATGTAGGAGAGGACGATCTTGCCTGCCATGCGTCAAAAGGAAGAACACCACGCACCGAAACGCTGTATCAAAAAGCGGGGACGGTATATGTGTATCTCGTCTACGGGATGTATCACTGTTTGAACATTGTGACGGAAAAGAAAGGCTTTCCATCAGCGGTGCTTATTCGCGCGGTGGAGCCCAAAGATGGCATCGAGCGCATGAAGAAGAACCGAAAAACAGCAGCGCCTCATAATCTCGCATCAGGCCCGGGGAAGGTATGCGAGGCATTCGGCATTACCAGAAAAATGAATGGAGAGTCAGTGAGGGGGGTTCATATATGGATAGAGGATAGAGGGGAGATTGTTCATGCGAATGATATTGTCGCAGTCCCACGTATCGGGATCGCATATGCGGGAGTGTGTGCTCGCTATCCTTGGCGGTTCTATATTACGGATAACGATTTTACATCGCGAAAGTGATACTGGCAGCATGCTTTTTTACTACGTTGTTTTGTGATAGTATGGCAAGGAAATACTATGCTCAGAATCATACACACATCAGATATTCACCTTGGGTCAAAGTTTGCATCGCTCGGGAAAAAAGCGGATGCACAACGACAGGCGCTCAAAGATTCTCTCGCAAAAGTTGTTGATCACGCAGTCGCATCAAAAGCAAGTCTTGTTCTTATTACCGGAGACCTTTTTGACTCGAACTTTCCTTCTCCTCAGTCGGTAAGCTTTGTGAGGGCCCAACTTGCGCGTCTCAACGAAGCACGCATTTGGACGATGATCCTTCCGGGTACCCATGATTGCCTTTCAAAGGGCTCTGTATATGTACGGGAAGATTTTTCGCACAATCTCTCATATGTCTATGTATTTAACGATACGGCGGTATTTACAAAAGAGATTCCTGATATCGATGCAACGATATATGCAAAACCAAGTGGTACAAATAAATCTACCGAGAGCCCAGTTGCGTTTTTAGCGTCAGCGACAAAAAGTGCGACAACCCAGTATAAAATAGCTATGGCGCATGGATCTGTGCAGATAGAAGGGAAGTCGGCTCCCGACGATATGCCTATTACTCTACGAGAAGTTGCTGAGTCAGGCGTGCAATATCTCGCACTCGGCCATTGGCACGGCGCACAGGAGTTTTCATTTGGGAACACTATTGCATGGTATGCGGGGTCACCCGAAGTAACGTATCAAGAAGGCAAGGGTGGGATCGGACAGGGATATGCGCTTGAGGTGGATGTGATGGAAACCGCAAAAGTTTACCCCCACACTCAAGAAACAATATCTGCATCTTCCTCCGGTTCTGGCCTTTTGAGTGTGGGGGTAAAACCAGTGAAGATATCTGAGAAAATTGTACGAGAAGTCGATATCGATATGCAGATTTATGAGAATGTTGAAAATGTCGTGTATGAACTGGAAAAACTCGCTGACCTTAATTGCTTGTTGTTGGTTAATGTATTCGGGTTTGCGGAGTCAGCGGTATTTGTAGATCCGGAGCATATCATGCAGGAGCTCGAGGATAAATTTTTTAGTATCAAAGTAAAAAGCACCACTGCGCTGAAGTTACCAGAAGTCACGGCACTTAATTATCCAGAAGAGCTTGTGATTGGGCAATTTGTGCGTATCATGCAAAAAAAGCTCGAAGAAGCACAGACACCACAAGAGCATAAAATGATAGAAAATGCTCTGCAAATTGGGATCGCTGAATTAGAGGGTAAAAATGTGCTTTCAGAGTAAGCTCACGAATTATAAACCATGTTCCTTCGATCAATTACAGTAAAAAATTTCAAAAAATTCCCGGAGCTCACGGTGCGTTTTCCGTCTGATATCACGGTGATCAAAGGTCCTAATGAGCAAGGGAAATCGACGCTCCTTTCTGCGCTTGTCGCCGGGCTTTTTTATGATCCAAAAAAAAGTAATAAAGATATTACGGTATTACGCGCGTGGAATTCTGAAACACTATATCAAATCATGATCGACATCGAGCATCATGGTGAAATCATTGCATTAAAGAAAGATTTTGAAAAAAAGGAGCTACTGTTTAAGAATGAAACGACCGGCGCGACACTCACAACTGCCGCGGCAGTTGCGGGGCATCTGTATGAAATAGGGGCGCTGCGCTCTGCTCCATTGTTTGAAAATACTGCATGCGTAAAGCATGATGCGCTCGCGCGCATCACTGAGGGAAAGCGGGAGATAGCACAAGCGCTTGAAGAGCTCATTACATCTTCGGGGGAGAATATAAGTGCAGACAAGGTTTTAAAAAATATCAGTGATATTATCGGAGGTCTTCAGCGGGGCATGCGGGGGCAGGCAAAAACGCCAGGGCTATTGAAGCAGATTGATATAGATATTGCAGAGTTTATAGTAAAAAAAGATGCGATTGCCACAGAGTTAAAAGACATCGCTGAGAAAAGCAGTTATTGCGGGGAACTCTCCGCGCATTATCATGCGATCGTTCGTGAGCTTGAAATAAAACGAAATCAATATCGGAGCAATGGTGAATATTTCAAGACAGTGGAGGAATTACGGAAATTACATGCACAGCTCGAAAAAGTGGAGGCCGATAGCACCGCGTTGAAAGATATCGAGAGCAAGCAAGAATATCTTTCATTCCAGCTTGAGAAGTTTCAACATCTTCGTATGTTCGATCAGGCAAAATGGTACGCTCAGCGCGAAGCAGTGAATATAAAAAAAGCGCAACTTACGCATTTTGAAGAGGAAGGGAAGCATATGAAGAAGGGAGAAAAAAGGGGCAAGGTTCATATTAAAAAAATCCATTTCTTGGCGTCAGTTATGTTCTTTGCTGCGGGCTTCTTGGGGTTTGCAGATGTGCGTTTATTTGCGCTGTGGGGGTTATTTGTAGCGGCAGTAGTCTATAGTTTTGCATTGAAGCGCGGGCTTGTTATACATACGCCGACAGCGGTACGCACAGAGGCGGGCACGCTTGCGCATGAGATCGCGGTGCTCGAGAGGCAGCGTAATCAACTGCTCCAGGAAAGTGGCGCACAGAGCGAAGAGGCTCTCTTGGGTGTTGTAAAAAAGATAAGCGAACAAGAGCAGGAGTTTGCGAAACTTTCAAGTAAGCGAGAGGGTATTTTGCGAGAGAAAACACTCGAAGATTTTACACAGGAGCGAAAAGAGCTGCTACGGCGCATTAGCATCGAAGAATCAAAAGTTTCAGATGAGCAAAAGGCACTGCCGCCCGCAGGAGAGGCTCAGCGCGCGCTTGAGCTTGATATAGCGCAAAAAGAGCAAGACCTTGCAAAGCTTGAAAAGGAGATCGTACGCACAGAAGAAGTGATGCGTGCGGCGCCGTATGATCATGAAATGCTCGCTAAAGCAGAAGAAGAGCTTGAGTGGAAACAGCAACAAAGAACAAATGCAGAATACAAGCTGAAAACACTTGAATTATTATTTGCCTCGCTTGGAGAGGCAAAAGCCAAAACCATCGAGAAATCCCGGCGCGCGATTGAAGAATATATGCAAAAGTACCTTCCTATAGCAACCGAAGGAAGATACCGCAATGTAACAGTGAAGGACGATCTTTCGTTTGAAGTATGGTCAGAGGAGAAGAAAGGGTTGATTGCACCCGAAGAACATCTTTCTAAGGGTACTATTGATCAGTTTTACCTTGTTGCGCGGTTTGCCGTACTTAATCTCCTTAATAAAGGAACTAAATCATTGCTATTGCTTGATGACCCATTTGCGGGGTTTGACGCCGCGCGCAAGCAAAAAGTGCATGCAATGCTTCAAGATATGACTTCTGTGTTTCAAATTATAATTTTTACGCACTCGTCCGAGTATGATACATGGGGGAGTGTTGTGGCAATCTAATGAGCGTTATTTTTCTTTTTTTTCATGGGTGTGTAGCGTCTAGCGTAGGCGCATGGAAAGCGATAAAGCAATCCGAATTTCTTTTTGATAAATACGTACTTGGTATGATTGCTGTTGGGGCGGTAATCAATGCGGTAATGTGGTATTATCTTGCGCATGCGTTGCATCAACCGCAGAATGCATTCGTTACGCTTCATTTCACTACCGCACTTGGCGCTGATCTTATCGGCGAGGCGTCCGAGATCTATAATGCGCCGCTGTATATCGCGCTCATTTCAGCCGCAAATATAATGCTCGCACGACTTATTTATTCATATGATGTTCTCCTTGCCTATTTTCTAGTGACAGCCGTGCCATTGCTTAATATATTTGCGCTAGTGAATGGCGCCTTGCTTGTTGCAATGAACGCATAGCGCACTTGACAGATTCTATTGGGTGTGTATACTAGTCTTATTGTTCTTTAACCGCGTTCCCCAACTTCGGGGAGCCCCTTAACAAGAGGAGGCATTATGCCGAGAGGACCGACCAAAGAGCGTAGAAACCATTTCGGAATGTGCGACGCCAGCAGGACCCCCACGGCCGGGGTGAAGGCCAATTTGAAAGAGATGATCATCGACACTGCCAGCACCGACAAGGGCGCCAGGGCCGGCCTCGCCTAACTCCTGGCGCGGGCTCCGAAATAAAAACAAAAAAACCGGAGGTACATCATGTGCCATTCACGAGACGCTCCCAGCGTCTAAAAACATGGGAAAAGAAAAGATCCCTATCGCGGGCATTCCATCAAGGAATGCCCGCTTTACTTTATTTTTGCATGTATTAAAGTATTGACAAAAATAGAAATTCATGTATGATTGGCGGATAAAAATTTGTGACCTTTAACAATTAGATAAAGGAGGATACGGCGATGTTTTTAAGACTTGGTGAGATTGTGATACTGGCGCTTCTCGGAACTTTTGTTTTTACTCAATTGGTTCTTCCACCATTCATCAGGAAGCCATTCTTCTGGCTTTTCAAAAAGTCAGAAAAAACACTGATGCAAAGGGAGTCCCAACTAATGTCTGCAAAAATAAACAGGGAGGGAAGAAAAATAGAAAAAGAAGTGAAAAAAATAGACAGAAAAAGCTGAGGCCAAGCAAGACAAAAACCAATAAACGAGGAGGAGAAGAATGAACGAAAGATTGTCGATGAATCCCAAGGGTGCGCTTGGTAGCAAGGTAATAGCAGCAGTGAGTGTGGTGTTCCTCATTCTTGGCTTTTTTCTAAGTTTCATGGTGTTTGAGAACGTGGACGCAGACGAGATCGTCTGCGTCCAGGACTGGGGAGACGGTGAGCTGCACTGGCACGTTGATGCCGGTATAAAATGGCAGGGGTTTGGCAAGGTGACAACGTATAAGAAGCTTGCCGATCACGAATTTGATGCTCCAGTCATGTTCAATGACAATGGAACAGGTAAGCTGATAGGGACCTATCAGGTCGAGCTCCCACTCGACATACAGCACCTGACGAGCTTACATACAAAGTTCAATAGTCAGGAGTCGATTGAAAAAAGCCTTGTTCAGGCAACGGTTGACAAGGTTGTCTATATGACGGGGCCGTTGATGTCTTCGAAGGAGTCATCTGCGGAACGCAAGACCGACTTGATCCGTTTCATCGCTGATCAGCTTGATAACGGTGTTTTCAGGACAACTCAGAAGATCACCACAGTTGAAGACCAGATGAGTAAGGAAAAGCGTACCGTCACGGTCGCCGAGATTTCCTTAGATAAAGATGGAAAGCCAGAGCGTCAGGAATCAAGCGTTCTCGCCACGTATGGTATAAAGATTGTAAACTTTGCTCCACGCAATCTTGACTATGACGAGACTGTCAAGAAGCAGATTGCAGATCAGCAGAAGATAACGATGGAAGTGCAGACTGCACGTGCACATGCGCTTGAAGCTGAACAGCGTCGTATCACCGCTGAGGCCGACGGTAAGGCTGCGGTCATGACAGCGCAGTACCAAGAAGAGGAAAAGAAGATCAGGGCTCTTGTTGGTGCTGAACAGCGTAAGGGGGTTGCATCCCTCGAAAGAGATACTGCGGAGTTCACGAGGCAGAAGCTCATTCTTGAGGGTCAGGGCGAGGCGGAAAAGAAGCGCCTCATCATGGCTGCCGATGGTGCCCTTGAGAAGAAGCTCGATACATATGAAAAGGTCATGGCTAGATTCGCTCAGGAGTTCGGCAAACACCGGCTGGTACCCGATATTCAGATGGGTGGATCCACGTCTGGAAATGATAATGCCGCCGCGAACTTGATCAACCTTCTCACAACAAAGACCGCGAAAGACCTTGCCTTAGACATGAAGATACATAAGTAACACTCTGGTCAGACTCGTGAAAGGAGGTCTGTGTGAAGAAGTATCTACTTATCATCGCTGTTGCCCTAGTTCTTCTTGGCTGCTGTGATGAAGCAAAAAATACTGCTACTGCAGAGGATATTGCCTATCAGGAGGCAGTCAAAAAGAATAAAGAGCTAGCAGAGCAACGCACTGCTGATCAATCCCCGAAGCCAACGGCAACGGATGAAGACAAGGGGAATGAGGATCCCATTGTCTCAATATCAAAAATACCTTCAATATAAAAAAGCCCCCGGAAAATATTTCCGGGGGCTTTTCATATCCCAATTGACTATATTTAGCACTCTGGTATGATGAGTGCTAATACTAT
>JANLHQ010000045.1 GCA_024654415.1 Candidatus Azambacteria bacterium
GGAACTTACAACCATCTCTCTAAATACTATTCTTCTTATCGGCCTTACGGGTATTGTTATGATACTCGCCGTATGGAATATTATGCTTGCACGGAAATTTAAAGCTCTTTTCCGGGGAAGCACAGGAGCGGCGCTCGAGAAAATAATCGAATCCCAGGTAAAAAGAACCACAAAACTTGAAGGAGAAGCAAAGAGGCAATTAGAAGAGATTCTTGCTCTGCGCACCGATTTTCTCTGCTCATTCCAAAAAGTGAAGGTGGCACGCTTTAATTCATTCGATGAAACAGGAACAAACCAAAGCTTTGCCATTATTGCGCTTGATGGACACAACACAGGACTTATTCTGACTAATCTTTATTTAAATAATGCCGCCCGTGTATTTGTAAAGCCGATTACCCGTGGGGAGGCACAACAAAAACTTTCACCGGAAGAGCAAACATTATTAACCGACATACTCCAATGACAAAATCTGCCGTCACACCATCCCCCACCGTTATTGAGCGACCACCCATCGTTGCGGTACTTGGGCATATCGATCACGGGAAAACGACGTTGCTTGATTATATTCGCAAGTCGAGTGTTGCCGTAAAAGAATCAGGTGGTATTACTCAGCATATTGGCGCGTACGAAATAGCGCACATCCTGCCAGACGGCACGAAAAAACGTATTTCGTTTATCGACACTCCAGGACATGAAGCATTTTCAAAAATGCGCTCACGCGGTGCGAAGGTTGCTGACATCGCCATACTCGTTGTGGCTGCCGACGAAGGGGTAAAACCGCAAACACTCGAAGCGCTTGAGCATATTCAACAATCAGGAGCTATGCTACTCGTGGCCATCAATAAGATCGATAAGCCGGGAGCAAATGCTGAAAAAATAAAACAGCAGCTTGCAGAAAAAAGCGTACTTCTCGAGGGGTGGGGAGGCACCGTTCTCAATCAAGAAATTTCAGCAAAAACAGGAAAAGGTGTTGAGGAGCTTCTCACACTCATTCTTCTTGCATCAGAAATTGAAGAGCTGAAAGCAGACACCGCGGCACCCGCAGAAGGCGTAGTTATCGAGGCACACAAAAGTGCGCGCGCCGGCATTATTGCCACGCTTCTAGTAAAAAATGGCACGCTCATGCAGGGAGATTTCATCGTTGTGGGAGATGCGCCGGGGAAGGTAAAATCGCTTACCACACCTTCCGGGGAGCCCACGTCATCCGTCACCTTTTCCTCTCCCGTGATTGTTTCTGGGTTTGAAGCACTCCCAAGCGTTGGGGAAACATTCCATGCAACCAAAAATAAAAAAGACGCTGAAGCATGTGCTATATCATGGAAGGAGATGCAGGAAAAACCACCCGCAAACGTAGCACAAGAGGGCGTAGAAGAGCGCCCTATTATTAATGTTGTTGTGAAAGCAGACACCTCCGGCACAAAAGAGGCTCTTGAAAAAATGGTCACGGCACTCGACTTCCCTACCGCGGCAACGCGAGTAGTAAAGAGCGAAGTGGGTGAGGTCAATGATGGGGACATATCTTTTGCACAATCCTCAAAAGCAATTATTACCGCCTTTAAAGTGAGGGTGTCTTCTGCAACCGCTAAAGCAGCACAAAATGCGGGAGTAGAAATCATTGAAGCAGACATTATCTATGAGCTCACCGATGCATTGAAAGAAAGGCTTCGCAAACTTCTCTCGCCTGAAATTGTCCGCAACGACATTGGCTCTCTTTCTATTCTTGGAGTATTTAAAACAGATGCGACACGCATAATCGCCGGAGGCAAGGTCTCTGAAGGCAAAATTAAACGCGGCGCGAAAGCAGATGTTACCCGTAAAGGGGCTCTCATTATGACTGGCAAGATCACGCAACTCCAACATAATAAAGTAGAGGCCGGAGAGGTACCAAAAGGAAATGAATGCGGCATTATGTTTGCCCCTCTATCCCCTTCCGCTGATAAGCGGATTGAGCTTGGCGATACTCTTACGATATACGAGGAAGAGGAGAAACTGCGCCCACTCGAATAACAGTATGGAAAAAAGAACCTACACAAATCACCGGGTTGAAAAGATTAGCGAGCTCATTAAAGAGGAGGTCGGTAAAATAATCCTGAAGCAGGTCGACATCGATAAAGACATCCTTGTTACAATCACGCATGTAAAAACATCGTCTGATTTTGCATATGCAACAATCTATATTTCCATGTTCAATAAGGAACGAGAAGAGGAAATACTCACCATGCTCCAACATAGTGCGGGAGATATTCAATTTGTCCTCAATAGGAAGCTACGAATGAAACCTGTGCCACGAATACGGTTCGCCCTTGATGTTACCTACGAAAAAGAACAGCGTCTGTACGATATTCTCGAGCATACCAAAAAAGAAGAACATGACTGAAACGACCATCGCAGATCTCATACGCGCAAAACAGCTCATTGAAAGCGCGCGCACCATCGTACTTGCCACACATGAAAACCCTGATGCAGATGGGCTTGGTTCAATGCTTGCGATTGCACAATACCTCGACACACTCAATAAGTCTTACGTGGTATACATTTCTGGCTCTGTTCCACAAAACCTCTCGTTCCTTCCTCATTTTGAAAAAATAACCTCTGAGATCTCTTTGCATGAGCCAGACCTTGTTATTGGGTTTGACTATGGCGACGTCGCACGCCTTCGTCTCCCCTACACAGCTCCGCGCACATATCACTTTATCACGCTTGATCACCACCCTAAAACAACTCAGGAAGGCGAGGTATGTATTATCGACACATCAGTCTCTTCTACGTGTGAGCTCACCTATCGATTCTTTACCGCAAACGATATTCCTATCACCCCTGCGATTGCTACCTGCATCTATACGGGTATCGTGACCGATACAGGTGGATTCGTACACACAAATACCACCGCCGATACATTTACTGTTGCTGGAGAATTACTCCGCCATACACCCATCGACACAGAGTGGATCTCTAAGCGCGTTCTTGGCTTTCCTTCATACGGTGCGGCACGTGTCACCGGGCTCGCGCTTTCTCGGATAGCAATCAACCAAGAAGCACGGATTGCCTATACCTACCTTTCATCACACGATATGGAAGAACACGGCATCGCGTGGGAAGATGTCGACAATATTGTTAACCTTACCAATCACATTACAAATGAGCATGTTGTGTGTGTAGCTCTTTTCAAAGAAAAAAATGATGGTATGATATCGGTAAGCTTTCGCTCGGATGCCACAAAGAATTTTGACGTACGACAGGTTGCCATCGCATTAGGTGGCGGTGGACATCGGTTTGCCGCTGCGGCAAAACTACAAGGAACGCGCGAAGAAGTAATGGAAAAAGTGTTTGAAGAGATAAAAAAGAATCTTATGGCCAGGTAGCCAAGTGGTACGGCAAGGGTCTGCAAAACCCTTATACAGGGGTTCGATTCCCCTCCTGGCCTCAAAAAAGTTTTCCACCATATCAGAATGGCAAACGCTCATAAAGCTGGTTGAATTACGTATGCCATTTTGATATAATTCAATTAATGAAAAAACGGTCGTGGACGGTGGAACAACTTAAAAATGCTGCGCGGACATCATTTAGTCTCCGCCAACTTTTAAAGCAACTCGGGTTGCGTGCGGCTGGTGGAAATTATACGCAAATTAAAAAATATATTAAGGAATATCAAGTAAATATAAAGCATTTTAAAGGGAGGGGATGGAATGCTGGAATGCGAGGCATTGGAAAACCTCGCATTCCCCTGGAAGAGATTTTAGTAAAAAATAGTTTGTTCCAAAGCTTTAAACTGAAGAAAAGATTATTTGCCGCCGGATTAAAGCAGCGACAGTGTGAACAGTGCGGTTGGGCAAAACAAACAAATAACGGCTACCTCCCCCTTGAGCTTGATCATATTAACGGAAATCACTACGATAATAGATTAAAAAATTTGAGAGTCCTTTGTCCAAACTGCCATAGTTTAACTGAAAATCACCGTGGCAGGAAAAATAAAAAAGCCCGGGTGCTGTAATAGGTAGCCAGCCTCGACTTAAAATCGAGTGAGCGTAAGCTCGTGTGGGTTCGAGTCCCACCCCGGGCACCA
>JANLHQ010000021.1 GCA_024654415.1 Candidatus Azambacteria bacterium
CTAGTAAAATATTGTCCCTGTCCCCATTTTCCAGGGAAAAATCGCCTTTATGTTTGGGCGGTTTTTTGATAAGATAGACACATGAAGTCAACATATCAAAAAAAGCTAAAAATAGCAGTTGGAACAACATCGGATCCAAAAATAAAATATTTAAAAGAGGTTTTACAGAATCTAAAAATCAAAGCTGATTTGACTCCTCTTGAAGTTAAAAGCGGCGTTTCAGAGCAGCCCAAAACAACAAATGAAACTCAGCAAGGTTCAATTAATAGAGCCAAGGGTGCTTTTGAAAAGTTTCCAAAATCTGATTTTTCTATTGGAATTGAAGTGGGCTATCACAAAGAAGAAAATGGTTACGAAATGTTTTGCTGGGTAACAATTATTGATAAAGATGGATATCAAATATCAAGCCAATCCCACAAATTTTTCCTGCCAAAGTATTATCAAGAGGTACTCAATAAGGGTTTAGAAATGAGTGTAAATTTGGAAGGATATATGAAAAATATTAAAGCAAAAAACTATTCTAAAAAACATATTGACGAAATTGTTCGCCATCGGAAGCCATTCATTGAAAATGCATTGAAAAATGCACTTATCCAGTATTTAAATAAGGAGGATTTTTAAGCCATATAAAAATACTTAATCTCCGCCAACTTCTCCCTCATCATTTACTCGGCACTGACTTGCCAATCCCCATTTCTATTCCGTGTCTATCTTAAGGGGTACGGTTCACTGACCCCATTTCCCATTTCCAGAGGTGAACGCACATTTTCGCGAGCTTGATAAAAAGATGAGAGCATTTTTACGGAGTATCGAGGGAACAGATACCCCCAGCGAACTAGAAGCTGCAATCAAGCAATCTATAAATATCTAATTGATAAAAAGGGAAAGGGTAGCGGGCACCTTTGCGGCATCGACCATGCTCACCTCGCCCGTCTGCAATGGGAAGCACCCATCGCAGACGCTCTTCTGTAATTGTTTTAGCCATATGGATTGCCATACATCCAGCATATATGCCGAGTGCATGAAAACCGCCATATGTGTGTGCACATTACCTTTTTACATTGACAATTTTTGATAATAGGTGTATAGTCGCAACACAAAAGAATAGTTCTTTTGATAGCTCTTTGATAGTAAAAAACTAATTGGCAGGTTTTCCCTGCCTTAAAATTGACCAAAAGGGGGTCGTCATGAAAAGAAAGGGGGTATTATGTCAAAAATAGTGTTTCTTAAGCCTGCTCTTGAGGTAGATGCTGTGTGGGACCCGATTAGAACATGTTCCTATCTGGGTATTTGGTTCATGGCTTCGCTGATGAAGTCTTTGGGTCATCAGGTTTGGTATCTCGACGAGACTGTCAGGGATGGAGGTCTTCAAAAAAGGTCTATCTTCAAGCGTACGCTCCGAGGATCCGACATTGAAGAAACGCCACTGAATATTTCTCCTGAAGAATTCCAAACCAGAAAGATGGCTGATTACCAATCTATGGGTGCAGAAGAATTTTCCAAAAAGTATTCTGCATTCAAGACAGATGGGGTAGTTGAAAGGACCATCATTCATGTCGGTAACACGGAGGACGAAACCTTGGCTAAGATAGCGGAGATCAATCCTGACTTCGTGGGAATTTCTCTGATTGCTACCGCAAACTATTTGCCAGCAACTCGCTTGGCAAAAAGTATCAGAGAAAAGTTGCCACGCGTCAAGATTATCTTCGGTGGACAGCACATCAGCGCTGACCCCGAAGGATTCCTTCGGGACAATCCGTTTGTCGACCATGTCGTTGTCGGTGATGCCATAACGGTTATACAAGATATCGTTGATGGAAAACTCACAGACAAAATAATCCGTGGCGGTTTTCAGGAGATGGGAGAATATCCTTTCTTGGATCCGTCCATCATTAAGGAAGCCTGCTATCCGACTACTCCACTCTACACATTCCCGACTGAAGGGCGGAAGTATGCTGATTTCATGTTTAGCCGTGGGTGCTTCCGGCACTGCTCATTCTGCGTTGCCGGTTGCCAAAGGACACACGTCTCAGCAACTGAGTACGATAAGGTGGATGAGCAATTGAAGATTTTCCGAGAGCATGGTATTAAAGAATTGGTCATTCAAGACGATGCGTTTCTCTGGGACGCCAAACACGTTCAAACGCATTTGCCAAAAATTCTTGCTCTGATGAAAAAGCATGGAATGCATTGGCAGAACAACGGGGGCTCGACTTTGAAGGTCTTACCGATTTCGTCACCGACCAGTTTATTCAGTACAACCAGGCAGGGAAAGGAAGGGTTACTTCTCTATACATTCCCTTCAATCCAAGAGGGTGGAATAAAAAGCAGTCTACTAGTGGTTCTATGACAAGACGATACCATCAGAACATGGAGAATCTCAAACGTCTCCGTGAAGCTGGTATCTACATATTCACCTCAATCATCATTGGTGCTCCCGAGCAAACCCTCAAAACATTTGAAGAGGAGCTTGAGGCCGTCCGGTCATTGATTGTAGGAAAATACATAGACGCAGCCCTTCCGCTTTCGGCGACGATGTTGCCCGCTACTGAATGGTACAAGACCAACGGACACAATATCGTCAACAAGAAAGATTACCCTGGGTTTTCGTTGTTTACCACACACCACCGCACAGAACATCTTGAGCCGCAAGATATCGAAAGACTGATAGTTAAGTGGCTCAAGGGACTAAAGGATGTTCAGGTTGTTTATTCATGGGGAACAGCGTTTTCAAGCTAAGTTCTTCATGATTAGTACAACATACCCCGCCTGGGAAACTAGGCGGGTTTTTTTGCCAATTTTATTTTATTACGACGAGAATAAAAAAATGAATTAAAGGGGTCAGGAGTCTTTAATTTTAGTTTTAAAGGCTCGCTTATGGAGTCTTGTAGAAATATATCGCAATAAGTGATATTCTAGGTATAGAAGAGTTCATGGTCTTCTAATCAAAAAAAAGGGGGTGGTAGTATGTCTATTAGCGTAGACAAGATTCCGGAAGGTGTAGATTTGGAGCGATTGCTCCACTCCGATTGTGAACGGCAAAAAGGAGGGGGGAGTAACTCCAATATGGGTCTAGGTGAAGCCTGTAAGAGGGCGCGTAGAATCTATGTTGGGGCAATGAAGAGGCTTCTAGAGGAGGTCGAAAAAAAGTAGCCTTGCTACAAAATGAGTAAACCGCCGGGTATTTTTACCGGCGGTGTTTTTTATCTAAAATCCCTCTTTTTCTCTACTTTTTATTTTGTTTACTTTTGTTTTTGGCAGAAAAGGTGTCAGGTACTTTTCCTACTCTCTCCGCCAGCCCCACACCACCGCCTTTATGGCGGTGGTGATTTAGGGTATGATGATTACGAAGTGTTTATTTATGAGAAAGGTACCTGACATCTTTTTCAGCCCTGTATAAAAAAGAGGAGCTCGTAGGCAAACAAGTTGTCGGTGTAATCAATTTTCCTCTTTAAAAAACAAATCGGCCCATTTGTCTCTGAATGTTTGACGACGGGATTTGCAGACGAAAATGGAAATGTGGTGCTTACAGAGCCAGAACGCAAAGTGCCGAACGGCTCAAAAATGTTTTAGTCATGTATAAAAGAGTAATCGTAAAAATCGGTAGCGGCGTCATCTCGAAAGAGGGTCAATTTGACGCGCAAGTAGTAGAGCATATTGTTGAGCAGATAACGTCTCTAAATAAAACTGGTGTAGAAATTGTGTTGATTACATCGGGAGCTGTTGCAACTGGGAGAGGAATACTGAAGCTGAACGATAAAGTTGACAGCATTGTACAAAAGCAAGTTTTTGCTTCTGTTGGGCAAGTAAAACTGATGTCATTTTATGCGGATATTTTCGGCAAACGCGGATATACTTGCGCTCAAGTTTTGGTGACGAAAGAGGATTTTCGAGATAGACAGCATTATCTGAATATGAAAAATTGTCTTGAAAACCTGCTCCAAGATAATGTCGTACCCGTAGTGAATGAAAATGATGTAATCGCTATTACGGAGTTAATTTTTACCGATAACGATGAGTTAGCGGGTCTCATTGCCTCACAACTAAATGCAGACGCAGTAATTATTCTTACGAGTGTTGATGGTGTACTTGATGGCAACCCTAATGATCCAAAATCTCAAGTTATCGCGGAAATAGACTTCACAAAAAGTCCGTCGTTCGAGAGATATATTACCAATGATAAGTCAGTTTCTGGTCGCGGTGGGATGCATACAAAATTTGGCATTGCGAAAAAACTTGCCGCGCAAGGAATCACCACGCATATTGCAAGTGGTAAGCGGCGGAATACGATCGTGGATTTGGTCGAGGGTAAATCCGTAGGAACAAAGTTTGTTCCTAATCGAAAATTATCAGCGACAAAACGGCGTTTGGCGCATTCCGCAGGGCTCTCAAAAGGTGTCGTGTATGTGAATAAATGTGCGGAGGACATTTTGCTCTCGAAGAAAGCCGTCAGTCTCTTGCCTGTGGGAATTGTGAACGTTGCGGGAGTCTTTGAAAAAGGCGATGTCATTGAAATAAAAAACGAGGCGAAAAAGAAACTCGGATTTGGAATTGCTCAATACGATTCACAAAAAGCCAGCAATTCTATCGGCAAGAAAAAGATTCGCGCACTTATTCATTACGACTATATGTTTCTCGAATAATCATTATTAAGATAGTAAAATAAAAACTATGGAAATTAGCAAAGAGGATTATGAAAAGTTAAGAGTTGGAAGAATCGCTTTGGCAATCTGAAACTCGTTTTGATTACGGAAATGGGGTTAGCCACCATTTTTCGCGGCGGGGGCGCAATCAGAGTTTCCGCTTATAAAGAAATGATACCTGACACCGATTCCAAAACACCACCTCTATGCCGGGTGGTGTTTTGGCGTTATGATGTGAGAAGAGATATAAATCGTAGGTTGTAGTCGATTTTTAGCAAGGATTTTGAGATAAAGGAAACAGCATTAGGTTGATGGGGTTATCGATAGATTTTGTTTAAGATTGACTACGGGAGGAAGTGGAAGACCTAAAAAAGGTACCTGACACCGATTCCAGGAAATGTGTTGCTCGTATGTCATGGAGATATTGGAAAAATGATCTATGCGAAATATTACAATCTTGATTGGGAATCGGTGCTTACCCAATTTCATTTTGGTAATTGTGACCTGTTGCTTTTATCAGAGGATTCTCTCGCTGAAGAATCTCACGTGTTTGAAAAAATAGGGACTATCCCCATTTCTCCCAATATATGAAAAAAAGAATTATTTTTACCGGTCTCATTATTTTTGTCATCCTCGTTGTCTTTGCTGTAAAAGAATTTTGTTTTATTGCAAAAACACCAACTTCTGATGCTCGCGCACTTGAGCTTGGTTACCTCATTCCCATTATTTCGCAAGAGAAACTTTTAGAATATGCACACATAGAAGTCCCCTCTGCTGAAAACATTAAAATAGAATCCGAAAACAACAAGCAATATCTAGCACTTCGTGTATACCAAGGTCAAGAACTAAAAAGTGGTGGTGTTCGCGCAGAGGTGTCAGTTGATTATCCTTACAAAGAAGGAGAAGCAGTGCGCTATTCATGGCAAGTAAGAATCCCTGAAAATTTTCAATCGGACGCACCCAAGAATCGCTGGTGGCTTATGGGTCAGTGGCACGACCAGCCAGATCCAAGAAAAGGAGAGACATGGGAAATGTTCCCTCGCAATAGTCCGCTTGTTGCGGTTGGATATGCTATGGTTGATGGGCAAGATGTTTTTGGGCTCATTCATGAGCATGGACAGAAAGATTTCATCACCACATCTGTAACACGCGGGGTTTGGCATACGATTGCGATTGAGATTGTGTGGTCTCAGGGTGATGATGGGAGGGTGCGCATGTTTTTTGATGATATAACACACCCTGTTGCTGAGTATACAGGAAAGAATATGCTCAATGCTTACCAGCATTACCTAAAAGTAGGATTATACCGACACAATGAAATAACAGCCGATAGTACTATTCATATTCGTGACATCTCTATAACAAAGAAAAAGGTGTCAGGTACCTTTTTACCAGTATACCAACGAATCTCAAACAATCGATGAATTAGAAGCTGTGAGACATGCAGTGAAGAAGTAGCTGACACTGTTTCCCCGGAAACTTGCAGACCATTGACTTTTATGGCGTAATATACTACCTTTTAAATGAAATTTAAGCATGGTGCTTAGATTCGTATTAGTACATTCCAAAACTCAAATAAAGGAGGAGATAAGCTATGGCAACCGATGGTCCTACCCCGCCACCCTGCAATCGTGACATTTTCGAGAAAGGCAGAGGTGTCTGTGTCGTTGACGGTAGTTCCAATGCTGTAGAGCGGTGGGTGCAATCCATTGCCAAGAAAGCGAACACTCGAGTCGACTGGCATTACAGCGGAGGACGAGCGAACGTTCTTCATCTCGGCGACGACGCAAGTCATCAGCGCGTTCTGAACGCAATTCATGAACTCAAAAGCGAACTCAAAGGACGGATTCTCAGCGTCGACGGACCTACTCTCTACAGGAATGGTGTCGAAAACTCCGAAGACGGAGAATCACAAGGAGCCGTTGTTCGCGAAGTCAACGGCCAACTGGTACTGGATGATCCGGTCGCAGTGGCCGTGATTCATGCGGTGGAAAAGTACAACTGCCGCAACACATTGGAACTGAACGCCGGTCGGGTCGCACACTTCAAGCAGCGACTCACGGAGCACGGCATGACGTCAGACCAAGCGGTGATCGTACTTCTGAACGTCGATGATGTTCACGGTGGCCCGCTCGCCGCCATGCTGATGCCCGGACACAATTGGCAGGAAATCCGTGACAAGGGAGAAGTTCCATTCGCACGAGGACTAGCCATGCGCGATGGCATTCAGCAGGCACTCGGCATTTTCGACAAGGATGCTGCGTTGAAGCTGCAGAGCATGACTGATGTCGCTGTCGTGGTCGTTGATCATGGTGTGGCCGAAGTGTTCGCGGCCTAACCGCAGAACTTCACAAGGACACAATGGGCGCACGACCTTCGGGTACGGCGCCTTTTTTCTTTTGCCGCCTTATAGGCGGTTCTGTAGATCCTACGAAGATTGACTTCGTAGAAGTGAAGCATGTCGTATCAACAGAAAAATCCCTTGGCTTGCGCCAGGAGATTTTTTATTTATATCGCATTAAGTGGAGAAATCGGATATGATACTTATATTGAAACATACACATGGAAAAGCCAAATTATAAAAACGGAAGCATTGTAAATCTCATGAGCTCTGTCGGCGGAGCATTTGGGGTTAAGTCCATGTATAACGAACTTGCGCTTTTGTCGGCGAAAGAGCTGAAGGATGTGAGGAATGTCGTGTTGATCGTTTTAGATGGGCTGGGATATGAATTTCTCATAAGCAAGGAGTCGGTATTGCATGAGGGTCTGCGGGGGAAAATAACATCTGTGTATCCTCCCACTACCTCTGCGGCAATAACCACATTCGCAACCGGTGTGGCGCCGCAACAGCATGCGGTGACGGGATGGTTCATGCACTTAAAAGAAGTGGGAACGGTATCAACCATTTTGCGGTTTTGCCCGCGCGCGGGCGGCGCGCCGTTTTCAGCACAGGGTGTATCCATTATCGATGTGTTAGATGTAAAAACACTTTCGAGTCAAATGGAGGTAAGCGCGTATGAAATCACGCGCAACGATCTTATTGATTCTGATTACAGCGCTATGGTTTCTGAAGGAAAAACAGTGCTGGGCTACGACACGTTGAACGGCTTTTTCACGCAAATAAAGCAGGCAATACAGCATCATAAAAAAAGAAAATATATTTTTGCGTATTGGCCATCGATCGACTCATTGTGTCATGAATATGGAACGAACAGCACAGAAGTGAATGTGCATTTTCGCGAACTTGATAAAAAGATGAAAGCGTTTTTGCGCAGCATTCAAGGGACAGATACCACTGTGATCATTACCGCAGACCATGGCTTGATCGATGTGCCAAAAGAGCGGGTCATTAAACTGGCCGATCATCCAAAACTACAAGAATATCTCACGCTTCCTTTTTGTGGAGATTCACGCACAAAATATTGCTACGTGCACCCCGCAAAAGCAAAGCAATTTGAAGCATATGTAAAAACAAAACTACGTAACTATTGCGAAATGCACACGAGCGAAGATTTTATTAAAAAAGGATATTTTGGTTTGTTTACGCAAAACCCAAAACTCGCAGATAGAGTGGGGGATTATGTCTTGTGCATGAAGGAAAATTATATTTTTTTTGACGAAGTATTAGGAGAGAACAAACACATCAATAAGGGAAATCACGCGGGGGGCAGTAAAGAAGAGATGTTTGTCCCGCTTGTGGTGTTTAAGGTGTAATATTTTTTTACATTGACAATTTTAGTAATGCTTTGTAGTGTCTTTAATGAAGATCTGCTTTTTAACAAATGATTTTAGCTACCATAAAGCTTATAAATCTAAATAATTAGGAGGAAGAGAGAGATGGAAACGAACGAGAAATTTGATTGGTTGCCTGTCTGCGGGAAGTGCGCATTTTATTTCGATGGGCAGGTTGGAGGGACTTGTCGTCATCCGCTGAACGACCGGTGGAATTGTATGGGGTTCCGGTGTGACAAAGGAAAGATACTGGGCATCTTCAATCCGAAAGAGAAGAGATGTGGCAGAGAAGCTATTTACTTTGAGCCGCAAACACCCGAAACAATCGCGGCCATAGAAGCAAAGGAAAGAGCTTTGTTTTGGAAAGAAAGGGAAGAGCAAGAGAAAAGGAAAGAAATTTTTAATCGCATAGAGAATGTGATAGACAGATGTGTGGACAGGGTTTTAGAAAAAAAAGGGTATGATATTTGTTCGTGTAATAGCATAACTTTCAACCGCAAGAATGAAGAGGGAAGAGAAGCGATAGCCAGGGCTCTTCTGCGTGATTTCAATATCACAAAGAAAGTTCCGTAAAGTCATCGAGTAGACAAAAGGGCGGGAAACTAGTTTCCCGCCCCATTTTTATATACAAAATTGACTTTAGTCCCTAGAAGATTTATTATTGATAATAGCTATCAATAATAAATAAGCTTAAACACTATGCCAATAATAGGACAAAAGGTTTCAGATATCGCAAACTTTGAACTGGAGGCATTTCATCAGGAAAAGATAGAGAAAATTAATTTAGCGGAAAACAAGGGCTGGTTGGTGCTATTGTTTTACCCGGCTGATTTCACGTTCATTTGCCCCACGGAGCTTGAGGAGGCGGCCGATAATTATGATGCGTTCAAAAAGCTCGGCGCCGAGATCATGAGCGTGAGCACCGACACGGTATTTGCCCACAAGGCATGGCACGACAATTCTCCCGCCATTGGGAAGATACAATTTCCCATGATCGCTGATCCTACCGGAAAACTGTGCCGCGCATTTGATACATATATGGAAAACGAGGGGCTGTCGTTGCGGGGGACTTTTATCATAGACCCAAAAGGGGAGATTAAAGCATCAGAGGTGCACGACAATAGCATCGGCAGGAATATTAAAGAGATATTGCGAAAACTCCAGGCGGCAAAATTCGTTTCTGAAAACAAGGGGCTCGTATGTCCTGCAAGCTGGACACCGGGCGCGAAGACACTGAAGCCTGGGTTGGATCTCGTAGGGAAAATTTAATATCTTTACATTAGAAAACGCCACCTTCTTCGTTCCGCCTCCGTGTCTTGCCTTGCTGTACTTATATAGTACAGCTTCAGCTTCACTACTCGGCGCGCCTCGAATCTGACATTTTATAATGCAAAGTTAATAACACTAATAAGTGCCGACAGGGGCTCACTCACGCCAATAAACACAGGGAATAGCCCTGTGTTTATTGGTAGTATGATTTGTGAAAACCCTGAAAATCGTTTATCCTACGTCTATTATTTAGAGCAATACTATGGAAATTGTTATTTGTGGAAGTATGACGGCGGCAAAGGAAATGGTCGCAATCGAAAAAACGCTTCGAGAACACGGGCATAATCCTGTTTTGCCTGAATTTGCGCATGAATACGCCACGATGGAAACGCTCGATGGGGTGCATGCTGAATCAGCGAAAAATAAGATCAAGCACGACTTGATCCGTAAGCATTACGAAAAGATAAAAAAGAGCGATGCAATTCTCGTTGTAAATATCGAGCGTAAGGGTATTTTGGGATATATCGGGGGTAATTCTTTTCTTGAAATGGGTTTTGCGCACGTACTTAATAAGTCTGTATATGTGTTGCACGATATTCCCGAGGTTAGCTATCACGACGAGATCATTGCAATGAACCCCATCGTACTTCACGGAGACGTATTAATAATAGCTTAAGTATATGTCACACGAATGTGATCATTCATCTGTAGGAATGCTTGTGTGGCGAGATGAGAAACTCTTGCTTCTTGAGCGCAAATTACCGCCATTTGGATTTGCGCCACCCGCTGGCCATGTGGATGGTGATGCTTTGTTTGAGGATGCTGCGATGCGAGAGCTACGCGAAGAAGTTGGGCTGACCGCTGACAGCTTGAAACTTTTAGTGGAGGGAAGAAAGGATAATACATGTCGAAGAAGTGGTGGGAGTTGGCATTATTGGAAGATCTATGAGGTTATCGCGGGCGGAGTGGTGCAGGGAAGCGCAGAAGAAACAAAACAAGTAAACTTTGTGAGTAAGGATGTTTTACTTCAATTGGTAGAAAAGACAAAGCGATATATTCGAAAAGAAATTTCTGATGATGAGTGGGAGGCATCACCCGGGCTGGAACCTGTTTGGTATGAATGGTTGCAAGAGCTTAAAATCATTTGAGAGAACAATGAATATAGTTCAAGGGATAAAGAATTTTGTTGAGAGTGAATGCAAAAAACCAACGAGTAAGTATGGGTATGAGCCATTTCCATTTCACTTCGCCCATGTGGCGATATATGCGGAGAAATTAGCGGATACAGTGGGGGGCGATAAAGAAGTTATTTTAATTGCCGCATGGATGCATGATATTGGGTCGATCATATATGGGCGAGAGGATCATCACATAACAGGCGCGGATATTGCAGAAAAGAAGTTGAGAGAACTTGGGTATCCGGAAGAGAAGATTGCATTGGTTAAAAAATGTATTTTGAATCACAGGGGGTCTCAACAAAATAGCCGAGAGAGCATTGAGGAGCAAATAGTTGCAGAGGCGGATGTGCTGAGTAATTTTGAAAATATTGCAGGGATTTTCAAAGCCGCTTTTATGTATGAAGGCCTCGATCAAGGAGAGGCAAAAGATTCCGTGAGAAAAAAATTAGAGAATAAATGGAGTCAGCTACATTTTGAGGAATCACGGCATATCATTAAGCCAAAATTTGAAGCAGCGATGGTGCTACTACAATAACCATATTTCCTCGCAAACATGTCTTCGATAATCGCTAAATATATTTTCCTATTTTTAATTACGCTCGCGGTCGCCTTGGAGGTGGCGGCCGATGTGTTGTTTAAAAAATGGACGCTTGAACATAGAAGCTATCTGCTTGTAGTGGGATTAGTAATATATATGGTTGGTACGACGTCTTGGGCGTATTCATTGCGATACGGAGATCTTTCAAGGGCAATCTCTATCTTTGCGGTGTTAAATCTTATTATTCTTGTGTTAGTTGGGGTCCTCTTTTTTAAGGAGGACCTATCATTGATAAATAAAATAGGAATTGCGTTTGGGGTGATAAGTGTTATTCTGTTAGAGATATAAATAAGAACCTTCTTAGCGTGCTTATATGGACGAGTTTTCATTTCTTCCTTATCTTGATAGTCTTGGAGCCCTTGGATATTGGGCTGTTTTTTTAATTGCGTTTTTTGAAGCGCTTGCGTTCGTCGGCGTGCTTGTACCCGGCGCGACCATTATGGTGCTTGCGGGATTTCTCGCTACGCATGGATATTTTCATATTGGGGATCTGATATGGTTTGCGGCGTTCGGCGCAATACTGGGAGATGCGGCGAGCTATTATCTTGGTACAAAAGGAACTAACCTTTTTCGAGCGGAGAATAAGCTCCTGAAAGCAAGTCATCTTGAGCGCGCGCAACGATATTTTGAGCGACACGGAAGTAAAAGTATTTTTTTAGGAAGATTCATCGGTCCTATCCGCCCTATTGTACCGTTTGTCGCGGGGTTAAGCAGGATGCGTATAAGGACGTTTCTTTTTTGGAATGTGGTGAGCGGATTTGCATGGGCTATTTTTCATTTATTTTTGGGCTATTTTTTTGGCGGCGCGTTCAAAGCGATCGAGGCATGGTCGACACGCGCCGGGTTTTTCGTGCTCGGACTTCTTCTCGTTACGGGAGTGGTATGGCTTGCATTTAAAAAAAGCGCGCCGGTCATCGTATTTCTCAAATCGGTTTTTTATTCACTAGGGGCCGCGCTCGCAGCAAATCCGGAGGTACGGCGGCTTATTTTAAAACATCCATCGCTTGTCGTGTTTATCCGCCGGCGTATGAATACTGTGGCGTTCTCCGGCCTGCCGCTCACTATTTTTGTATTTGCGATGGCGTATATCGCGCTTCTTTTTGTCGGCGTTACCGCAGACGTATTAACGTATGACGTGATCGTACAGGCCGATATTCGCGCGGCGAACGCGCTCGAGGTGTTTCGCGATGCCGACCTTACTCGTTTTTTCACATGGGTAACGTTTCTTGGGAAGTGGAAAATAATCGTAGGGTTCCTACCGCTTGTTTCCGTGCTTTTATTTGTATGGAACAGACGGAAATTCATTATTCCATTATGGGTGACTGTCATCGGTGCGGAGCTGTTTAGCTTTGTGAGTAAGATTATGGTGCATCGTCCTCGCCCACTAAATGCATTTTACATCGAGGATTCTTTTTCATTCCCTAGTGGGCACGCCACGATTGCGGTCGCATTTTATGGCTTTTGCGCATATATTCTTTTTCGTATGTTTACGCAATGGAAATGGAAGGCTAATGTGATAGGAGGTGGTTTTATTATTATTGCGCTTATCGGGTTCAGTCGACTATATCTCGGGGTACATTATTTGAGTGATGTATGGGGAGGGTATCTTATCGGTTCACTATGGTTATTGTTTGGTATCGCGCTGTCTGAACTACTGTCGTCGCGTATTTTTGATAAGTTGAATTATATTACCGTGAAGCGTTCGATGAGAATATGGGTAACAGCGAGCGTGGGAGTCGTAGGAGTTATGCTATATATAGGCCTCTTCATGCGATATCACCCACTGTTAAACACATATATCGTGGAGAGGCCTGTGGTTGAAGTAATTGATTTGTATGCTGTGCGAGATATCCTTGCGCAAGGGCAATTACCATCATATACAGAGACACTCACCGGGAATTTTCAAGAACCACTCCATTTTATTATTAGTGCAGAAAGTGACGAGCGCCTTATTGAGCTATTTGCTCGTGCAGGGTGGGAGCGCGCTGACTCAGCGACACTTTCCTCTATCTCAAAGCTTGCCTCGGCCGCAATACTGAATAAAGGATATGCAAACGCACCTATTACATCATCGTTTTGGAACACAATGCCGCATGATTTTGGATTTGAAAAAATGACAGAAAAAAATACGGTGCGCGAGCGACATCATGTGCGTATGTGGAAAACACCTATCATCTCGAGCGATGGGACACATGTGTATGTTGGTACATCAAGCTTCGATGCTCGCATTAAGTGGGGGATAACGCATGCGATCAGCCCTGACATCGACACTGAGCGGGAGTTCGTTTTTTCAAGCTTTATGAATACCGGCATTGTAAGCCAATCAGAAAAAGTACAGTTTGTTAACCCTATTTTAGGGAGCAATTTTTCCGGCGACCCATTTTTTACTGACGGGAATGCATATATAATTGCGATAGAGTAATATGAATATGAGTGACGTTATGCATACACTGTACGACATACTCCATATAGTAGGTGTAGCATTATTTTTTTGTGGTGTTATGACTTCTATGCTATGGTTGTTTTTTGCGGAGAAGTGGCGGGTAGGAGCATTACGCACCGTGGTAAAATGGGCACGTATAATCAATATGGTTATTACTTTGCCGGGCATCGTCTTGATTACGGTGTCGGGTCTTTTTCAGTCACCGCGTACCGGTGGTCTTTTCTCACAGAGTTGGCTCGTGATTGGCTTATCATTATTTGCTCTATCCGTTCTCGTGTGGGCTATATTCTTTACCCCACACCTTGTCAGACTCCTGCGCATTGCTAGAAACCCAAGCAATCCACTTCCTGTTGATTTTTTCACGTCACTCCATCGCTTGTATTTTTATGGGGCAATTGTACTTATACTGCCCCTTGGAACTATGTTTCTCTCTATTTTCAAGCCTATACTATGGTAGTATAGTGCGGGAAGATATTATGTAAGCCATAAATATGTTAAAAGTTAAGCCATTTAAGCAAAAAACGTCATTCTGCGGCCCTGCCTCTCTCAAAATGGTAGTCGGGTATTATGGATTGCGGATACAAGAGCGGAGGATCGGAAAGCTTGCTGGCTGTAGTGTGGCCCATGGAACACCAGCAAAAGGGTTATTGGATGCGGCAAAAGAACTTGGATTTCGGGGAATTATTAAAAACTCCGCAGACTTGAAGGATATAAAGGAGTATGTAGAGAAAAAGAAAATGCCGGTTATCGTACAGTGGTTCTCTGTTGATGAGGGGCATTACTCGGTGGTAGTTGGTATTGATAGCGAGAATATTTACCTCCAGGATCCCGAGGTGGGATATATGAAATCGCTTCGCGTTGAAACCTTTAAGCGAGTGTGGTTTGATTTTCCAGACACCTACCTTCGAACAAGAGCCGATTTAGTGCTACGAAGAATGATAGTAATATTTCCGTCTAAAGAATTCTCTAGTAAAAAGATAGCGCACAAAACAGTGCGGGTAAAAAAATAAAGAAGCGCGTTCTTTCCCCCGGTGTTAAAACGCGCTCCCGGCGCGTTTTTTTATTCGTTGACACACATATCTACGCGTGTCATTATTACATTCTTACATGAGAAGAACATTAAAAATCATATAATCTAAACCTATAACGAGGAGGCAGTGATGAGCTGGATTAAAAGGATTGTATTTGTTGAGCCAAACCCACCAGATGTAAATGTGTTTTCGGGTACACCATTACCGCGATTAGGTACGGTGTTACTCTGTACCATCCTTAAAAAGCACGGCTATGATGTAAAGAGCTATGTGGAGGTTGTAAAAGAGATCGACCTCCATGGGTTGCTCTCTGCAGATGTGGTGGGAATCTCTACCACAACTTCAACTGCACCGCGGGCATATGAAATCGCGACCATGCTTCGTGGCGAGGGCATCGCTGTTTTTATGGGGGGGCCGCACGTAACGTATCTTCCTGATGAGGCGCTTGCGCACTGTGACTTTGTGCTTCGCGGGGAGGCAGATGAAACCATTCTCAGTTTTATTGCCGCACTTGAGAGTGGGAGTGGTTTTAATGAAATACCAGGGCTCTCATATCGAGTGGATGATGCAATCACGCATAACAGAATGCCCCCGTTTTACGAGAATCTCGACCTACTTCCGATTCCTGACCTTTCAGTGATTCATGGGCTTGAGAAAGAACCATACAAGAAGCTCAGCATCACACCAGTCATGACATCTCGCGGATGTCCGTTCGATTGCCACTTCTGCTCGGTCACCGGTATGTTTGGGCAGAAATATCGTTTTCGCTCAAAAGGGAAGGTAATCGAGGAACTTCGGATTCATAAGGATAATGGTGGTACGTGGGTGTTTTTTTACGACGACAACTTTACTGCGCATGCAAAACGCACAAAGGAGTTATTACGCGAGATGATAGCTCAAAAGCTCACGCCACACTGGACAGCACAGGTGCGAGTAGAGGTCGCAAAAGACAAGGAGCTCATCGATCTTATGCGTGAGTCAGGGTGCCATACAGTGTATATCGGGTTTGAGTCAATCAACCCCGCAACACTCAAGGCGTACAATAAAAAACAGGACCTCGCAGACATTGAGGCATGTATCAAGGTGCTTCATAAAAATAACATTCGCATCCACGGGATGTTTGTGTTCGGGTCTGACCATGACACAAAAGAAACAATCAGAGAAACAAGGCGGTTCGCAAAAAAGAACAAGCTGGAATCCGTGCAGTTTCTTATACTCACGCCACTTCCCGGTACCGGATGTTATCGGGATCTCGAAAAGCAGGGGCGCATTCTTACTAAGGACTGGAGCTTATACGACGCACATCATGTCGTCTATGAGCCAACCCTTATGTCGCCATACGAACTTCAATCAGAGACGTTCACTGCAATGAAGTCGTTTTACTCGATATGGGAGATTATAAAAAGCGTGGTGCACCTCAGCGTATTTCACACAGGGCTGAAGTGGTACGGCCACAGCATGGTCAAGCAGTTCAAACGGAACAGCATTGTCTTTGTTGAGCACATCAGCCGCTTCAAGGCAGGTACACCTTTCAATCTGTCACCACAAAAAACGGCGGGGGATCTTAAACAGAAACTTCGCGCACATAACGAAGCAACCCCGGGGAAATAACCCGGGGTTTCTTTTTTATATTGAATATATCTGTAATATGTTGTACAATTTTTGCCGTACACTATTATTATCATTTATGAAAAATATCATCATTATTGCCGTTGTTATTGTAGGCGCCGCACTTATATGGGGCGCGAGTATGTGGTTCGTTCCGCAGGAAGCTCCATTTGTTCAACCAGCCGAGGTTGTCAGTACAAGTACAGAAGAAGTTGTGGTTATCGCAACTTCAACCGAGCCGATTGCAGGGGAGTTGCCGGTTGTTAGCCCCTTAGCGCCAGCAGAACCCGCACGCATCATGCTCACAAAAACACAATTTCCATACACTATCACCATTGGTAAGACGCCGTGCGGGGATGTTATTGGTTCACTTGATGTTGTAAGTACCGACCCTGCGAAGGAGCTGTATTGGGGGATGACCGGCGCAATGCCGATATGGTTGGCATTTTCTGCAGTGGAAGGAAAAACACCAGCAACCATAGATATGTCATTTAACTGCATTATGTCGGGAGCGGAGGAAGATATTAATTGGGGATTTATTGTGGTAGAAAAAACAAAGGAAGGAAAATATGTAGACGGCTATTATCGTTCATTTAAGATTGAGGGAGATATTATAAAGAAATAACTCTCATGGAACACGGCGAGCCATTTTTTTATTCAGTGGTGCTGGCGGTAAGCTTTCTGCTGTTTGTTGCTTCGGTGACCACGGTTTTCATTAAGCGGTTACGAGCACCATATACAGTGGTGCTTGTCGTGATCGGACTCGCACTCAGTGTGTTCTCGGAGTATGAGACGTTCGCATTTTTAAACGTACTTGAACTTTCCCCCGATCTTGTTTTTTACCTCTTCCTCCCAATGCTCATCTTTGAGGGGGCTTACAATATTCGTTACCTCGACCTGCGCTCATCGATAAAAACAATCTCACTCCTTTCGGTGATAAGTTTGTCGATCTCTACATTTTTTATCGGGTTTGTTTTATATTTTATTTTGCCTTACGCAGGCATACAGGTATCACTCCTTACACTATTGTTGTTTGGAGCACTCATCTCAGCGACCGACCCAATTGCTGCACTTACTATTTTTAAGGAGATAGGTGTACCAAAGAGACTCCGCATGTTGCTTGAGGGAGAGAGTTTGCTTAATGATGGCACCGCACTTGCACTGTTTCAAGTCATCCTAGTCATGATGGCTGCTGGAGCATTTACTGGGAGAGTTGTGGTGGAGGGGTTTGCTTATTTTTGGGTTCTTCTTTTGGGTGGTGCTGTTTTTGGCATTGTCATGGGGTGGCTTTTTGCAAAACTTATTGAAAAAGTGCGAAACATAGCAGTGGTTGAGATTACACTGACGCTTATCCTTGCGCACATCACTTTTATTTTTGCAGAAAGATTTCTTTCGGTATCGGGTATTATTGCGACCACCGCCGCGGCAATGATGATTGGTAATTACGGGCGTTATAAAATTTCTCCAAATGTTCGTGAATTCATGGAGCATTTTTGGGAATATGCCGCGTTTGTTTCTAATTCACTCATCTTTTTACTCATCGGTCTCTCAGTGAAGGGTGCTTCATTTGGCGAGTATATTCTGCCGGTGCTCATGGCGCTTGGCGTTGTGCTTGTTGCGCGATTCCTTTCAGTGTTTACCGTTGCACCTATTGTTAATCGTTTTTTTACACGGGAAGGAAAAATCCCTTTTTCATGGCAACTTGTTCTTGCATGGGGAGGCCTGCGTGGCGCGTTGCCGCTTGCGATCGTATTATTATTGCCCGCTGACTTTGCACAGCGTAATTTTATTCTCGTGCTTACCCTTGCCACTATCTTTTTCACGCTCGTGATCAAGGCGGCAACAATGAAATCATTCCTCCATTATCTGAAATTACATCTATTTTCTTCGACAGAGGAATTAGAGAGAGAGGAAGGGTTTATTCTTATGGATGGGAAAATACAATCCCAGCTAAGGATAATGGTTGAAAATAAGCGCATCCCGCAAAACGCGTACGACAAACTAAGCGGTATGTATCATGAACTCAATCAAAAATCAAAAGAACACTTACGCGAGCTATTTGAAAAGAAAGGGGATGAGTGGTCATATGAAAAGATGCTTTCTATGTTGCGGAAGCATGCACTTGGCATGGAGAAGCTTGTATATCTTCATCTTTTTGAGCGAAATGCGCTCAATGAGGCGGCGCTTGCCATGCTCCATGGGCAAATCGAGCGACAGGTTAATCGTATCGAACGAGATCTTCCACAGATACGGGAAAAAGAAAAATTACCACTCACGCAATATATACAAGATTTTTTTCTTAAGAAATTGAAGCGAGTAAAAATCACAACGGTACAAAAATGGCATGATGATATGAGGGCGCGCGAGGTGGTGCAGGATTATTGTGTACACCGTGCACGGAGAGAGGGGTCTGAAGAGGTGGAAAAGGAGCTCGAAGGGCTTCAAAAGGAAAGTGATAGTGTGCTTTTCAATGAAGCGCTTAGCGCGGTAATTGCCCAATACCGGAAGTGGCATGTATATAATTCTCGGCAGATGGATCTTATAAAACAAGCACGTCCCCAGCTTGTAGAGAAGGTGGAGTATACTATTGCAAATCTCATTTCACTGAATATGGAGATGGAAATCCTGAAAGATATGCGCGCGAAAGGTATTATTGCAGAAAATGTATTTGCTGATGTGTATCAATATTATGACCGTCTTCACCTCGAAAAGGAGCACGCGCTCATACACTATCATGAAAAGCGCCTACAGGACGCTACGAGTAGGTAGTGGGACATAATCACCCTCTATACCCAAGCCAAAACGCATGGCCTGACATCGGGTTTTTTCCCTCAGGCTGAACACTATCAAGCATAAGACAACCATCTTCTGTGTGGAGTATAAGCTCCTTTTCTCCATCGGGCATATCGCGCAACGATAATGTGAGGGGTTGAAGTGTGGGGATACACGGTGCAACTCTTGTACGAAGTATTTTAAGCATTTTTTTTTCTTCTTTCTTGTCACGCAGTGTAATAAAAACACCGGGCCATGGTGTGAGGGCGCGAATCATACGCTCTATTTGTTCCGCGGTATGCTCCTTGTGTATTTCACCGTCCTCTTTTTTAAATATTTTTGTAAGCGTTGCGTGCGCGTCCTGTTGGGGTTGAGATGTGATTTCTCCCGAGAGCCATTGTGGCAATGTTTCAATAAGCAGGTCAGCGCCACAGGCAGCAAGTTTGCGCGTGAGCGTTTCTGTGGTCTCGTCGGGAGAAATTGCCAGTGATCGTTGCGAGACAATAGGACCGGTATCGAGCCCTGCATCAATGCGCATAATTGTCACTCCGGTTTCTTGATCGCCTGAAAGAATGGCGGATTGAATGGGGGATGCGCCCCGATGACGCGGGAGGAGGGAGGTATGTACATTGAGGATGCCGTAGGTAGGGATATCGATGATTTCCTGCGGAATGATCTTCCCGTAGGCGGCAATAATAATAATGTCGGGAGCCCACTTCCTGATTCGATCGATCATTTCTTGGTCTCGTAGTTTAGTTGGTTGCCATACCTCAATAGTATGACTCTCTGCATAGACCCTTACGGGTGGTGGAGTAAGTAGATGAGCTCTACCGACTGGCTTATCTTGTTGGGTTATAACAAGCTCTGGCGCGTATATGCGCGAGGTAATGAGTTTTTCGAGTATAGTACTCCCGAGCTCAGGGGTACCCATAAAAATGATTCGCGGTTTGCGCATATTATTTTTTATGTATTTCACTTACCTGCTCGGCAATATCTTTGAATAGCTCTCCATTAAGATGGCCTATCTCATGTTGAACAAGTTGTGCTATAAGTCCATCAGCCTTCATTTTAAATTTTCTTCCTCGCTCGTTATACGCTTCAAGCCGTAGTGAGTTCGAGCGGACTGTATGCCCATACAGGCCTGGCAGAGAAAGACATCCCTCCTCCATCGGTTCTTCTTTTCCTAACACCTTTGTGATAACGGGGTTAATGAATACGGTTTGGTTAAGACCGAGTTCGGGAGCGGCAATAAATATGCGGATATTTTTTCCAACCTGGGGCGCGGCAAGGCCAACGCCATTATCTGTATGCGCAAGTGTTTCGTGCATATCTCGTATGAATTGCTGGATATCAGGCGAAAGAATATCTTCTACCTCCTGAGAGCGCTTTCTCAGGATTGTATTTGAGCCTGTAAGTTCTGTTTCGATAGGGAGCAGTGCCATACATTATATAAGACTTTCTGGGTCAACATCGATAATCGCTTTTTCTCTGAATGATTGTAATATAGCATTTCTCGTTGCAAGGTCAATGTTCCCCATCTTTACCACAACATCATACCAGTATTGCCCTCTTGATTTTGGAATATAGGCCGGCGCGGGGCCGAGCACGCTTCCTTCATAATCAGTTTTTTCAAATGCATCTCGAAGTTTCTCGGCAATTGTGTCTGCACATTTTCGCGCTTGCGGTTGCAGAGTATCTTTCGCGGTAATTTTTATAATATGAGAAAAAGGAGGATATTTAAGGTCCTTCCGTGCCTGCACCTCATACGAATACAAGGCGGTATAATCTTGTCGCGCCGCAAGAAGGATTATGTCGTGCTCTGGCGTGTGTGTTTGGAGGATAAATGACGTGGTGTCACGACAGTACTCTGTGAGGCCGCTCACGATCTGATAGATCCGTTCACCAATCGTATAATCAGGGAAATAGAGAAGATTATCGAGTGAAATGATACACACAAAATCAACGGGGCCTATATCTGGCTTATGGAGCATTGATTGTGTTGCAATGAGGACTTTTGCGGGCCCTGCATTGAATGATTCTATTATCGCGCGCTGTTCTCGTGCTGTTTTTGCAGTATCTGAGTCAAGAATAAGTGCACTCATATGGGGGAAAAGTTTTTTTAGTTCTTGCGCGATCTTTTGAGTACCCGCTCCAAATGTTTTTATATGGGTGCCATGACAGGCACTACAGGTTAGCTGTGGCTCCTTAATAAACCCACACTGATGACAGATGAGCACATCCTTTGGAAGAGTGTGTCTCGTGAGGTGTGCATTACATGTGGGACATCGCTCAATATGAGAACAATCTTGGCAAAAAGAAAATGACTCGCTCCCTCGTCGCGAAACAAATAGTATTGCTTTTTTGCTCTCACTTGCATCAATTATCTCAAGTCGTTGCTTTGTCTGATAGGAAAAGGGGGTATAATTTTTATCGATAAGCTCATTACGCATATCGACCACCGTAATGTGCGGTACATGTATCGGTGGTCGAGTTTCTTCAACGAGATCATATATGCCTTCTGTTGCGCGATAGTAGTCCGTAATTGATGGCGCATTACTGCCGAGGATAAGCCGTGCACCGGAAAGCTCTGAGAGCTTTTTCGCAACTGTGACCGTATGGTAGTACGGAGCCATATCCCATGACTTGTAATGCGTATTCTGTTCTTCGTCCACGATAATACACCCGAGATCATTAAAATTCGCAAATACCGCAGCTCGTGTGCCGATGATACAACGCACTGTCCCACTTCGTATCGCGCACCATGCATCAAAGAATTTTTTTGCTGTCAGGTCGCTCGAGAGTGTGAGAGGGCAATACCGTTTGAGCTTTTGCTCCCATGCCCGAAGAAGTGCTCCCTCAGGGACCACGAATAATATCTGCTTTCCCTGTGCAATGCAGATATCTATTTCACGCGCATACAACTCCTCTCGTGCTTTCATTTTTACGAGAAGTGGTTTCGTGGTAGCGTGCGGTGGTGGTCGTACGGGCCGTACGACCACATCAAGCGAAATTGGTTTTTCCTTTTTTATGAGATACGCAGGGAGGAATGTGTGTGCGAAGAACGAGAGTGGCGCAAGATAATATTGCGCGCAGTAGTTGAGCAATGTAATCTGGTTGCGGTTGAGTGCTGGCTCTGCAGTAATGATGCCGCTAATACCTTTTATTTGGAACGCGGACTTTTTTATCGCTATCTTTTGCTCGTGTATAGCAATAACGCCGACAACAAGCGCGTTTATGGTGCGGCGACCAACCGGAACACGTACCAGCATGCCAATATTCAGTGCTTCCTTTGAGAAATAGGTAAGCAGCTGCATGGTGGCCATGGGTAGTTTAACAGCGGGAATGACATCAAGAAGATACATAGGTGTTCCTTTTATCATAGGGCAATTTCTGGTAAAATGAAACGGTATGGAGCACCACACCATCTGCGGAGTACGTATCGATAATGTCACGATGGATGAGGCGCT